>JAUXCK010000116.1 GCA_030618925.1 Desulfobacteraceae bacterium | reverse complement strand
CGCTTGGCCTCCGACTTCAAAAACTCGGTGAAAGAGATCAAAAAGAGCGGCCTTACGGTGTCTGAATACTATACCGGACAAATACGAAAAATTATTGACCACGGGATATCGATTCATGGCGCTTTTATCACAGGCCTGCCATACGATTATTTTTATTCCCTGGAAGACCACTCGGGTCGAGATGTTGCGAAATTTTGCATTGAGAACAAGATCAGTATCCAGCCGAGCTCCTTTTGTGACTTGCCGGGGTCTGTTTTTTTTCAGGAAAGTATGAAAAACGACACCTGTCTATATGGAAAGCCGGGATCTATGACGTATCTCACGGCATTGTGCATTGCCGATCTATCTGAAATGAATCGAATGGTTTCGGATTCATTGATGCAGAGCCCGCTTGTCGCCGCCTACATGGTGTATGATACGGTCAGCCGTGTTGCTTCAAACAAAAATGCCGTCAGGTCTGCATTGTATATGGCCCGAAAAGCCTGGAAATCACCCACAGGGAATGGACGTCTTGGGCTCAGGGACCGCATCATCGACTCGCTGGGGGCAATTGCCTTTCAACTGGGTGTCAGTGCCTACAAAGATATGGGTGAAGGACTTGTACATTCCGGAAACGGCATCCGGGGCACATTTGAAAGGCTTTATGACAATGAGAAAAGCATGGAGGTCAGAGCAATCTTTAAAAAATATGTCGACCCTTTCAGGTTGGCAGCTATCTCAAAATAAAGATCCTGGCCCAAAGGACCCGATTTTCTATATATAAATAAAATTTTAAGATAACTTATAGAAAGGAGTGGGGAGGTGGAGAGGAGATGTTTAATCGTTGAACGATTCAAGTATGTGACTGCATTCACGGCTGAACGATTTGTTGTTTAAAAGCTTGTCGGCAAATTTCATGTATTTGGATGCAATGGCCCGGACAGAGAGCTGCAGGGCGTAAGGCCTTATTGGTTTCTCAAGCAGATGGTTGATGCCGGCCGCCACACACATATCCACCACATCATCACTGGAGTGCCCGGTAATGATGATGGTGTCGTCATGAATTGATGTATATTTTTCTGAAAGGGTATCAAGGAACATGAAGCCGCTTTTGTCTTTAAGAAATACATCGACAACAAAAATGGCGATCCCGGTGTCACGGTTCATCAGGTAAAGCGCTGCCTCTTCATCATCTGTAAACACGTACACATCACCCCACGTGTAAAACCGGTTGATGATATCTGCTGTTGCTTCACATACTTCTGATTCATCGTCAATGATGAAGAGGTCTAAACCGTCTGACATATTATCCTCGTTTTTACCTGTGGAAATAACAATTAAAGGTACCGCTGCGTTGAATGCCTGAGGCAGGGAAGCGGGCGGTATACCGTATTTTATAATGGATTGAGATATTATCAGGATCAATCATGCCATAAATTAACAAAAACTTCAATATTTTTATTGAAAATCCCGGCCCAACCCGCCAGTATTCTAAGCGTCATGACAAGGCCGTCAGGGGTTCCAACATGTGGAATCTGAAGCCGGCAAGGTGAGAAAATGAGACATATCAGTATCTTGAAAAATGTCATCCAGGAATATGCATGGGGCTCCCATTCTGCAATAGCAGATCTCCTGGGCAATGAAAGCCCTTCTGAAAAGCCCCAGGCCGAACTCTGGATGGGCGCCCATCCAAAAGCCTCTTCCATTGTCTATTTTAAAGAAGAAGCGGTTCCCCTCAATCAATTGATTGCCGCATATCCTGACGAAATCCTTGGAAGGTCTATTGCCCGGAAATTCGCAAACCAGCTCCCGTATCTGTTCAAGATACTTGCCGCAGCCAAGCCGCTTTCTATCCAGGCCCATCCCAACCTGGCGCAGGCCAGGGAAGGATTTATAAAGGAAAATAAACAGGGCATCGCCCTTGATGCCAAAAACAGAAATTATAAGGACGACAACCACAAACCAGAATGTATCTGCGCGCTGACACCGTATTGGGCGCTCTGCGGTTTCAGGAAAGTCCCTGAAATCCTGTCCTTTTTATCACGTATTCAGCCATCGGGCCTGTCAGGCATGATAAGGGCTTTTTCAAATCAGCCCGATGCGGACGGGTTGAAAATTTTTTTCAAACATCTATTAACCCTGCAGGCGGATCAACGAAAATTTGTGATTCAAGAGGCAATCACTAAAGCCAGGCCGCTCAGAAAGGAGAATCCGGCGTATGAATGGATGCTGAGGCTTCAGGCCGGGTATGAAGATGATCTGGGCATATTTTCCCCCATGCTGTTGAACCTGATTTGCCTGAAACCGGGGCAGGCTTTGTTTTTAGCAGCTGGAGAACTTCATGCCTATCTGGATGGCGTGGCGATTGAATTGATGGCCAACTCAGATAATGTGTTACGGGGGGGGCTGACCCCCAAACATGTTGATGTGCCTGAATTGCTGAATGTCCTGAATTTTAGAGAACAGCCGCTGAAAATTCTTTCACCCGTTAAATCAGGGGATTGTGAACAGGTTTACCCGAGTCAGGCCGAGGAATTTGTTTTATCGAAACTAACGATTAAAAACGGAATGCACTATATCAGCAGAAAAGACAGAGGCGTTGAAATCATTCTCTGCACAGACGGCAACCCAATGATTTCAGAAAAGACGGGTGAACCGGGTATCGCCCTTCACAAAGGGCGCTCTGTCATCATTCCCGCTGCTGTTGACCAATACAGCATTGAGGGACGGGGAACCCTGTATAAGGCTTCGGTTCCAATGTCATAACAGATAATTGTAAAGCGCCTTACCCTAAAATGAAATCCTATAAGCTCGTCAAACCCTATTTTATTGAAAACCGATTTTATGTCATCGTCGGGATTGTCTGTTTGATCATTGTCGATATGCTGCGGGTTTTTATCCCCCGTATCATTAAATGGGCTGTTGATGATCTGACAACATACCAGATCGATGTCATTCAATTGACCCGGTATGCCGCATATATTGTTTGCGTGGCGTTAGGCATCGGCATCCTCCGGTACATCTGGCGAAGGTGCCTGATCGGTACCTCGCGGCGGGTGGAAGAAGGCCTGCGCAACCGCCTTTTAAAACATATTCAAACCCTATCGGCACCCTATTTTGACAGGACCCGGACCGGCGATCTCATGGCTCATGCCACAAATGACATTATGCATATACGAATGGCAACAGGCATGGGGATTGTGGCCCTGACCGATGCTGTTTTTCTGGGGGCTGCCGCCATTGGCTTCATGTTTTATATCAACGTTAAGCTGGCACTCTTTGCGTTGATCCCCATGCCGTTTATTGTGATGTGCGCCAAATTTTTTGGCAAGAAAATGCACCGGAATTACCAGGCGGTTCAAGCGGCCTTTTCTGATTTAACGGAAATGGTGAGGGAGCGGTTCGCCGGCATTCGTGTTGTAAAAGCCTACAACCTGGAAACGGATTCGGTTGCAAGACTTAAAGACATGTCAGAGGAATATATTTTTCAAAACCTTTTTCTTGTTCGAATCACAGGATCATTTTTCCCGTTGATGGTCCTTTTAACCAATTTGAGTTTTGCCATGGTTATTTTCCTGGGGGGACGGCAGACCATCTCATCGACCATCACCACAGGTGATTTCGTTGCATTTATCAGCTACCTGAACCTCCTGACATGGCCCATGATGGCGCTCGGCTGGGTAACGAACCTGATACAGCGGGGAGCCGCCTCTCTGGACAGAATTGATATAATACTGAAGACGGTTCCTGAAATCAAACCCCCGAAACATCCCGTATCCATTGGCCTTTCACCCCTGTCGCTGTCTTTTGAACAGGTCTCTTTTTCCTACGGGCCTGACAGCGCTGAAGCGCTTTCAAATATAAATATGGACCTCACCGAAGGGCAAACCATGGGGATTGTCGGCCCTCCCGGAAGCGGCAAAACGACGATTTTAAACCTGATTCCCCGATTATATGATGTCACTGAAGGCCGGATATTGATCAAGGGGGTCCATATTGACCGGTTAAGCCTTCATGACCTCAGATCCCACATGTCGCATGTGTCCCAGGAGCCTTTTCTTTTTTCAGGCACCATCAGGGAGAATATCGCTTTCGGCTCAGGGGAAGCAAATGAAGCACGGCTTATTGAAGCTGCAAGGCAGGCAGCGCTATATGACACCATCGCATCTTTTCCTGATGGGTTTGATACAATTGTGGGAGAAAAAGGGGTGATCCTCTCCGGAGGGCAGAAACAGCGGATCGCACTTGCCCGTGCCTTGATTTGTGAACCACCGATTCTGGTGCTTGATGACCCCATCAGCCAGGTGGACATGGAAACCGGGACGGACATCATCAACACCCTTCGGGCCATATCCCTTCGTAAGATAATTGTTATTGCCTCCCACCGGCTTTCGGCAATTCGCCATGCAGATCAAATCATGGTGCTTAAAGACGGGAGGATAGAAGGAATGGGAACACATGAAGAATTAGTGGCGTCAAACGCATACTATTCAAAGACCTGCAGCATGCAGGAGATTGAAGAGGAAGTCCATGGTTTCGGGTAACAGCCGTTTCAGCGAAGAGAAACTTGGGAAGAGCTACGACCTGAAACTGCTCGGGCGGCTTCTTCCGTTTGCAAAACCCTATAAACTTCTCTTTCTCTGCTCCATTTTCCTGGTCGTCATGATTACGCTCATGGATCTCTCCATTCCGTACATCACCAAAATTACGATTGATACCTATATTGTTCCCAGCACAGATTTTTTCGTGTCCGAGACCCCTGGGGAGGGTCAAAAAAAAACCAGATATCTGAGTGTCAGGATGAAGCAGCCCGGTGTTGCCTCGATTGTCGGAAACTACCCTGAACTCTTCAGAGTAAAAGGGGAATCCGCCGTCATTCCCTATGAGTGGCTATCCAGGCTCCAAGAGGAGGACCTCGCCAATTTGCGCGGCAGGGACTTTTCCGGCGTGACGCGGATGGTGCTTTTTCTGCTTGTCATTGTCTGCACGAATTTCATATTTAATTTTGCCCAGATGATGATCATGGAATATACGGGTCAGAAGATCATGCATGATCTGCGGATAACCCTGTTCGACCATATCCAGCACCTTGACCTGGCCTTTTTTAATCGAAATCCTGTTGGGCGGCTGGTCACCCGGGCAACCAACGATATCCAGAACATGCATGAAATGTTCACATCGGTGATCACATTTGTGTTTAAGGACCTTTTCCTGCTTGTGGGGATCACGGTTGTCCTTTTTACGATCAATTTCAAACTGGCTTTAATGTCCCTCATGGTCCTCCCGGTCGTATTATATTTTGCCGTTCAATTTGCCAATGTTGCACGGGAGGCCTTCAGGACCCTGCGCATTAAACTGGCTGAAATTAATTCCCGGTTTGCGGAAACCATCGAGGGGGTGCGGATCATCCAGCTTTTCAGGCAGGAGGTCAATAATTATAAAGCGTTTAAACGCATCAACCGTGAGCACTTTCTGGCCGGTATGAAGCAGGTTCGGGTGTTTGCGGTGTTTTTGCCTGTGATCGAAATTATGGGATCGGTGGCCCTTGCCACGGTCATTCTGTATGGTGGCAGCGGCATTCTTTCCGGCACCATAACCCTTGGGGCGCTGGTGGCGTTCATTTCTTACATGCGCATGTTTTTCAGACCGATTCGTGACATTGCCGAGAAATTCAGTGTCATGCAGAACGCCATGTCATCTGCTGAAAGAATTTTTTTAATCCTGGATCAAGGTCAGATGGTGGCTGAACCTGCTTCAGATGAAGGGTTGCCTGAATTTAAAAAATTAACCGGGCTTAATTTTGAAAATGTCTCCTTTTCCTATATTCCCGGGGAAATGGTCCTTAAGGATATCTCGTTCCAGGTCCGGGCCGGTGAAACCGTTGCAGTCGTGGGCCCGACCGGTGCCGGCAAAACGTCACTAATCAATTTGATTGTCCGGTTTTATGATCCGACAAAGGGCCGGGTTCTGGTAAATGGCAACGATATAAAATATTACCCTTCGAAAAGCATCAGAAGCAGATTCGCACTTGTGACCCAGGATCCTTTTCTGTTTTCCGGAACCATCAGGGATAATATTGCCCAGGGCAGCCGGACACTCACCGGGCAGCAGTTGTCGCATATCCTGACCGCATCAAATTGCCGGTATCTGACAGACAGCCTGCCCGACGGTGTGGACACGATTCTTTCTGAAAGGGGGACGTCAATCTCGAGCGGTGAACGCCAGCTGATTTCCATTGCAAGGGCCCTGGCGTCTGATCCGGATTTGATTATTTTTGATGAGGCCACCTCTTATATTGACTCTGAAACCGAACACAAGATTCAGAGTGCCATGAAAACGCTTATGGCCGGCCGAACTTCCATCCTTATTGCGCATCGCCTGTCTACAGCCAGAAACGCAGATCGTATCATTGCCCTGAGGCAGGGAGAGATCATAGAGACCGGTTCCCATGATGAATTAATCCAACAGCAGGGATATTACAGCCGGTTGAACGCATTGCAGGGATAAGGGATGGATTGTCCTTTCCTTTCAAGACAAGGATATGAATTTGTGATAAGAGTTCCAGGTAAAAAATAAATTTGATAGACGAACACTGTCGCTGAATCTCAATTATGAAAGGGGTAGAAAATGAAAAAAAGTAAAAAAATCTGGTGTTTATTCTTAACTACAATCATTTTTTGTTCATTGCCGCATGTGGCTTTGGGTGATCTTTACTGGGAATCGCGTATGGAAACCAAGGGCGTCCCTGCCGGCATGCCTGAAAATATGCCCAAGCAGATATTGGATCAGTTCAACAGGACGGAGACAACAACAAATTACCTGACATCATATGCGTCAAGGACGGAAACTATCACAGACGCCATTATTATAGACTTTCAAACACTGATCATGTATCAGCTGAACCTCATTGAAAAAACCTATACAAAAATCGATATGATGTCTGCAATGGAAAATATGAAGGGGCAGAAAATAACGGGCGGGCTGGCTGAGGACATTGAGGTAACGGCAACAAATGAAACAAAAAAAATCGCCGGGTACATGTGCCGGAAATATAACGTCAGAATGATGGGCACCACCAGTCAATACTGGCTGTCCAAGGATGTGACGGGGTATAAGGATTACCAGGAATATAACAAAAAGATGGAAAAGATCATTCAAAAAATACCCGCATTGAAGCAAATGAGTATGGCGGGCAAGTTAGATGGCTTTCCAGTCCGGACAACCATCGACATGATGGGGGTAAAATCGACCACCACCTTAACACGCATTGAAAAAAAATCTTTGAGCAAGGATCTGTTTCAAATACCAAAAGGGTATAAACTGCAGGAAATGATCCTTCCCATGGGCGGGATGCCGCCAAAAGGCGCACTTGAAAATTAAATTTTTGAACAGGGGACGTCCCCTGTTGTGGCGGGTGAAAAATTCTTGACTTTTAGGCCTGGATAAATTACTCAATTTTTATCCATCATTTGTTGGGGAGCATATCCTGGGCAAGCAACTGGTTTAATATTTGAAACGCTCAGTTTAGAATAAAATAAAATGGACACACAAATTTTTAACAAATCTGCAAGGAGGAAAAAATGGCCAAACTGAAGATTACGAACGACTTAATTGGAATGGAATTTGACCCTGTTGATGTTGAATGGACGTCTAGAGATACCATGCTTTATGCGCTGGGCGTGGGCGCAAAGCCCGAAGATGAGCTTAAGTACGTGTATGAAGGCAAAGGCCCAAAAGTGATCCCGACGTTTGCGGTATGTCCTGGTT
>JAUXCK010000374.1 GCA_030618925.1 Desulfobacteraceae bacterium | reverse complement strand
TGCACCACAACTCGGTATTTTTGGAATGAGGTTGATGAATTCCAAGGTGATCCTCTGACAACATCTCGTTTTTCAGGCGGGAATAATCCCACTGCGAGAGGGCTTAAGAATCGGTCGAAACAACGGTTACGTCAATTGGATTCTTTTATTTTATCCTTTACCATTATTTTCCCTTTGGCAGCCACCGTACCGTCCTCAAGCACTACTATATAACCGAAGTTGCCTGCCTCCGGGAACTGCAGGGCTGACGTACTTGTATAGGGTAGATAACTGGTGACATAACAATTCTTAGCATCCATAAAAAAACCAGGCTGCTTTAGGGATGTGTTTGCCGTAACATCTCTGCATGTTTTTCCATCTTCAAAAACTATTTGAATCTCTTTACCTGCTACGCCGTTCATCCAAATAACGATAGTATCTTTTTCAATGTTTAAGGTGGGAGGATCAGTACGCATCGGCATCCTTTTAGAGGCGCCTTTTTTTTGTGCCCAAATTTTCACCAGTGCGGCTTCTTCGGTATAAGCATTTTTCGCATTTGCCAGAAATAGTCCAATACATATTGCTAAAACAGTAAAAATCAAAAACAGTCTTTTTCTCATCATGTAAATCCTCCTGTGGTTGAGAGTTGCTGGTTTACCGCAGCACCCATAGCAGATAATAGCCCAATGTCAGGGGTTGGCCTTTTTCAGCATTTCATGGCATGTGGCACAGCTCATGGGTGACTTTGTGTTATGGTGTTTCCAGTTGAATTCTTTGTGACAGCCAAGGCAGAGCCGATGCATCGCATTTGCACGGTATTCAATCATGTCCTCGTCAGAAAGTCCACTCCCAGCCTTTCCTCTTATGATTCCTTCCTTCGGGTGGCACTCAATACACCGGATTACCTCATCGCCCGATTTAAGATCAATACACGGTTTACCTTCGTCATCGTGATGACAGTTTCCACATCCGGGCCCTAGCACAGCCATATGTCTTTTATGCGCAAATGAGACAGGGCCTTCATAAACGGAGGAAAAACCTTCCCCCGTCCTGGTTTCAATTCCGGTGGATCCGGAAAATTTGATTATATCCGGCACAATGGTGTCTGCGTCAATATTGGAAAAAGATAGCAGGGAGATACAGCAGACAATCACTGACATCAGAAAAAAACTTTCCTTGTTCATGGCGTTTTTTTCTCCTGGAAATAGTTTGTTAAACTGTTTCACGAATACAGACTTAGGGCTCGCACAAAAAATGTTATTTTTGCGCGAACCCTTAAACGTTAATAGATGACTTTTCTGTGGCCAAAGTGGGCGACATCCAGCTCCCAGAATTTTTCAGGACGCTTATCCTTTCCATAGTGGTCGCCAAGGGTGACGGACGTATAAGGGCAGACATCTATGCATTTCGAGCAAGCTGCACCGGATTCAATCCACCATCTCAAACATCTCTTGCCGTTAATATACCATTTTAATGCTCCGGGATTACCGGTAGGACCTGTTGTTGCGGGTGGTTCGTAAGCTCGATCAGCATCTAGTGAGATAGCATTGGAAGGACATTGCCTGGCGCAGATGCCGCAGGTTGTACAATACTCTGTCACGCCGAAATCGATGGGTGAATCCGGCAAAAGGGGCATGTCGGTGAGGACCTTGGCGATCCGCACATGGGGCCCAAACCAGGGCGTGATCATATGCCCCAGTCTGCCAAGCTGCCCCAGGCCGGCGTCAATGGCCAGAGGTACGCTCAGACTGGTATCGTTCATACAGGGCAGTGCCGTATAACCCATGGCCCGGATGGCTTCGGCCAGGGCGATTGCCGTCAGGCCCATCCGCCCATATCCAAGGTTTGCCGCGGCATGTGTCTGAAAGCTGGAGGGGCCCAGTTGAGTTGAAGGGCGAGGCATGACCACGACAAACACGATGGCATATTTTATCCTCTCCGGGATAATAAGTTCCATATCTGTCTCTGTGGGCTGCTCAATTTCTTTAAAAACAATCTGTTTCGTGTCCGGTGGATTCGGGTCAAGCATATTTCGGCATGTCTGTTCAAAAATCCATTTTCTGTTAAATCGGGTGACGCCTACTTTGTCGGCCCCATAGAGCATGGCCATCTGCTTGACCTTTTTCGTCAAATCGGACGGTTCAGGGGCGGAATCAGGGTGGCCCCTTAAATCAGGCGGCACGTGTAACGGATTCCAGCTCAGAAGTCCCATGTTTTCATGTCCTTCGCCGTAGGGAGCCAGAAGCATGTTCCACGTATTTGCGCCAAAAGCAAATGCCTGGTGGGCCCGGGCTTCAGAAGGGCTTTTTACGTTAATGCCATACCCTATTTGTGATTTCATGATATTTTCTTTCATATTTTGAAACCAGGGTGTCAACCAGCTGACCCCAAACTCCTCTGAAACTTTTTTAAAGGCCATGTTTTTGCAATTGAACCGTTTTAGCGTTTTTTGACACTTGTATATCTCTTGTGCGGACGTATCCAGCTTAGTGATTTTAAACTTCGGTTTTTCAAGTTCGAACTGCTTTTTTCCCGCAAAGACGTCTTTTATAAGAAGACTTGTGCCTGATGTCACCATTGCAGAGGCTCCAGTTACTGTACCGACGAATTTAAGAAAATTTCTTCGGGTAAACCTGGATTTTTGTCCAATATTCCTGCTGTCGGTTTTTTCCATTGTCATGCCTCCTGGTGTTCATACGGGAGTCGAACCGCCACAACTTCGCCCGTTGCACATTCCTCTCCAGCCGCAGTCACGGAGCACGTCAACAGCGTTTTCTTAGGCCCAACTTCTGCAACCCCGGCCCTTAACTCCACTGGTGT
>JAUXCK010000293.1 GCA_030618925.1 Desulfobacteraceae bacterium | reverse complement strand
TTCCTAAGACCGCCTGGCCTCCGACTTATTATTGATTGCAGCTTTAAAGGTTTCAAGGACTATCTTTAACGGGACAGTTACGATCACCAGATCCAGATCATCAGGAATCGCATCAAGGGAAGGGTATACTTTTGCCCCTTCTATTTCCTGGTATGAAGGGTTTACCGGATAGAGCCTGCCTTTATACCCTGAATTTTTAAGATGTTGATAATAAGGCATCCTGCCGCTTGCCAGGTTCGGAGATGCCCCGACGACGGCAATACTTTTTGGATAAAACAGTTTTTCAAGATCCATGGTCTTCCTTTCGCCTCGATAATCCGTGCTTTCAGGGCCAACGCAAAAATTAAATTAAAAATCATAAATCGGGTTTTTTTGCAAGGGTAAAGACAGCCCGTGTGACATCTTGATGGCGTTTCCATCATATGGCTTGTTGCGATTCAGCAAGCAACCTGTTATCAATATTCAGATTGCAGAGGACCCGTTGGTCCGGTCTTTTATGCAAATAACGCCTGAGCAGTTTCCTGTTAAAATGACGATCAAAGGAGAACCAGATGGAAAAAATGGTATGCCCTGTATGGATTGGCTACCTTCTTGCCAGTCCTGTTAGAAAACTAATTCAAAATCCTGACAAGATTCTTGTCCCCTACATAAAGGAAGGCATGACGGTAATGGATATCGGCTGTGCAATGGGATTTTTCAGCCTGCCAGCCGCCCGGATGGTCGGGCCCGAAGGGAAGGTTGTGTGCGTGGACCTGCAGGAGAGAATGTTTGTATCCCTTGAAAAGCGTGCTAAAAAAGCAGGCCTTCTGGATCGATTTCAAACCCACCTTTGCCGCCAGGATTCGCTGAATTTGAAACAGTTTTCAGAAAAAATCGATTTTGCCATCGCGGTAGCTGTCGTGCATGAGGTGCCTGATGCAGCCGGTTTTTTTACTGAGATATTTGATGCAGTTAAACCGGATGGCCGGTTTCTGATGGCAGAACCAAGGGGGCATGTCTCAAAAAAAGAATTTGAGATAACGGTTTCTCTTGCCCGGAAAAGCGGTTTTGTATCAGCCGGCAGATCCCATGTCGGCCGCAGCCATGCGGCCCTGTTTTTGAAAGAATGACTTCAATTCAACTCAGGTCGGCGGCGCACTGTGGATCTTGGCCCTTTTAGGCAGTTCCTCCTTCTTTTGGCTGGTGATGTCAAGGGCCTTGATGATTGTTTTTCGGGTGTCTTTTGGCACAATAATCTCATCGAGGACCTGGGCCGTCCATGTATGGCCCACATCGAACACATCCACCTTTTCACGCGAACGGTTGAGATATGCCTCATAGGCATCTTCCTCGATGCCTTTGTCGTAAACCTTACGATAATCAACCTCTGATGATTCTACAGCAAACCGGGCAATCGGCCAGGCATATGTCAGGTCAGCCCCCAGTCCCTTGAGTCCGCCCATGATCATGCTCCCTGCATCGGCATATGCCTCACGCAGAACAACACTTATCTTGGGTATGGTGGATGTTGCGTAGACGTCCGTGATCTTACCCATGTGTCTGATGAGACCTTTTTTTTCTTCTGCCTCCCCGGGCACATAGGGGGGGGTGTCCACCAGGTTGATCAACGGAATGTTATAGGCATCCAGAGCCTGCAGGAACCGGTAGTATTTATCACACGAGTTGATTTCCAGCATACTTCCGGGTTCTGCTGGATTATTGGCGACCAGTCCCACCGACTGCCCGTTGAAGCGGCAGAAGCAGGCGATCAGGTTCTTGGCGTAGTCATCTTTGATCTCGAAGTACTCCCCGTTGTCCGCAATACTCTTGATCACGTCATGCATGTCATATGTTTTTTCGAATTCATCCGGGACAATTCGATTCAGCTCTTCAACCTCCCTTTCGGGATCATCGGTTTGCTCCCACTCGGGCGGTTTTTCTCTGAAGTTCTGGGGCAGGTAGCGCATCATTTCACGGCATTTTTTAATGGTTTCTTCATCATCATCGCCAAGCACATCACAGCTCCCGCTCAGTTGCATGTGGTAGTCCGCACCGCCCACATTGCGGTCTATTTTTTCAGAAGTTGCTGCCTGGGTCTGGCGCGGGCCGCCTATCCACATGTTGGCCGAGATGCGGCTCATCAAAAGGAAGTCGCTCAGGGTAGGCAGGTAGGCGCCGCCCGCAATGCAGGGACCCATAAGGACCGTGATCTGGGGTATCACACCGGAGTAAATGGATTCCATCCTGAAATGCCAGTCTATGCCTGCCATGGTGACATCGGTGTGCCCGAGCCGTCCTCCGGATGAGTCCAGGAGGTTCACCATGGGAATACCCCACTGGGCAGCCATTTCAAGACATTTCGCGTATTTTACAAGATGCTGGGTGGCTGTGGAGCCCCCAAGCACGGTAAAATCAGACGCGTATATCATGGTCAGCCGTCCGTAGACCTTTCCCGTTCCGGTAACGGCACCATCGCAGGGGGCATCTGCCATCTTGCCGTCCATACGTACGCCTGTTGTTCCCACACAGGATCCTAGTTCTTGGAACGTTCCGGCGTCTATCAGCGCATCTATTCTTTCCCGCGCCAGCATTTTGCCCCTGTTGTGTTGTCTTTCAATATGTTTGGTTCCGCCACCTATAAGGTTTTTTCCCTGGATGGCATAAAATTTTTTAATGGCCTCTTCCATTCTTTCACCCATTTGTAACCACCTCCTGATCTGTGCATTAAGCAGGTTTGATGTAGCGTTTCCTTTCCGGCATTTCTTCGCGCTTATCCCTCGACGCCCTAAGGGCCTTTATGATACGGGGACGGGTGTCCCTGGGATCGATGACTTCATGGACACTGTAATAGCTTGTAAAAACCTTTCCCATGTTAAATACACTCATCCCCTGTCTGAGGATACTGACATAACCCTCATAGATCTCTTCAAAGTTTCCCTCTTCCTTGGCCTTGGCCAGCTCCTTATGAAAAATCGCCTGGACAATGGCCTCAGGCCCTGTGGGTGCAAACTCGGTTGTTGGCCAGCCGTAAATAAAATCGGGTCCCATTTTGCTGCATCCCATGACGATGTTCGAACCGCCGTATGACCGTCTCAACACCACGGTGATTTTCGGATTTGTGAGATTGGAATAGCCATGCAGATTTTTTGCGCCATGCCTGATGACTCCCATCCGTTCCCATTTGTCACCGGGCGGAAAGGCTGTCGTGTCCGGCATGGTCAGCAAGGGGATGTTAAATGCATCCAGAAACATCAGGAACTTGTCATATTTATCAGAAGAGTCCGGTTCCATAATGCCGCTTAATTCTTCGGGGTTGCTTGCTGCAATCCCTGTCGTCATCCCGTCAAACCTGGCAAAACCGATGACCATGTTCTGGGCATAATCCTCTTTTATTTCCAGGAACTCGCCGTTGTCCACGATCAGGTCTATGATTTCATGCACATCATAGGTAAATTTCACATTTTCGGGCATAACATCCAGAAGGGCTTCTTCTTTTCTTTCCGGATCGTCGGTCGATTCAATAATCGCTGGTTTTTCCCAGCAGTTCTGCGGCATGAAGTCCAGAAGCTGTCTGGTCAATTCAATGGCCGCCTCGTCTGATTCCACCAGAAAATCGCACTGGCCGCTCTCGGCCATGTGAAATTCAGCTGAACCGGCATCAGCCGACTCGGTCTCTCCGCCAAACCACAGAAACCCGGTGTCCTGGTTGGCAATGACAAAGTCGGAAAGCACAGGCACCTGGGCCATTGGACCGGTGCAGGGTCCGAGCAGCAGTGCAATCTGGGGGATAATGCCTGAATAAAGGCAGTAGTTCCTCACAAGGCGCCCCAGACCGTCGAGCCCGACAAATCCATTTTTAAAACTTATCCGTGAGCCCGCCGAATCGAATATGCCGATAAGGGGGACCTGCTCCTGCCCTGCCATCTTGACAAGTTCAGCGATTTTCCATACACCCTGATCACCAATGGATCCTGACATAACTGTAAAGTCCATGGAGTAGATCATTACGGGTCGGCCGTTCACCCTTGCAAGGCCCATGACAACACCTTCTGCCGGACTCGGTTTTGTGCCTGCCCCCAGCATGGAACCGCCGAATTCTCTGACAATAGCGCCAAATTCCTCAAAACTGCCCTTGTCTGCCAGGAGATCAATCCGTTCCCTTGCGGTCAACTTGCCCAGATTGTGCTGCAGGTCAACGCGTTCTTTCCCCCCTGCGTCGAGATTCTCCTGATGAACCGTGGCAAGCTGGTCCAAATAACCATCCATCCATTCTCCCATTGCTTTTCTCCTTTTAATATTTGGTGGGCCTAAATATTGATGAACCGGTAAAAATAAAAATTCAATGGTAAAATCATTTATCCTGATCAGGCATTGCTCAGGCGGGCCGGATTTGCTACTTTCAGCAGGGTTTGCATTTTGCCCTTGAACACGCGCAAACGGTAGTCTGACCTGAAGAAATATGAAGCGAGTATACCATTAAAATTTAATTAGGCAACAGGTAAAATTTAATTAGGCAACAGGTAAAATTTAAT
>JAUXCK010000144.1 GCA_030618925.1 Desulfobacteraceae bacterium | reverse complement strand
TGTCAAAAAATAATTTTTCGGTTGTCTTCAGTATGCGTAATTTTGTATCGTTCATATGTTTTCCTGACGGGAATTTAAACAACGACTTAATCATTGTTTTAAACACTGTTTAAATTATTTTTAATAGAGCTGTCAAGTCTTTTTTTTAAAATTTTTAAGCTTGGGGGTCATTTATTTGGGGGTGTTTGGAGTTGGGGGTGGCAAGTTAGGGGGATCAAATCTCCTATTGGCTCTCTTGGATCTATAGCGAATCATAGAAGAGCGAAAGGGAGAACAGTGTGCATCAATCCTCTTCCTCTTCAGGCAAAACACAAACTTGAGGTGCTATTTTCATTTTCCCTCTGGATTTTTTCATCCGGGTGACATATTTTGGTTTTTCATTGCCTGTGTCCGTGACATGAAATTTACGGTTATCCAGTTGTGGCACCGCTATCTCCTCTGGTTTTTCCAGCTGTGGAATCCACTGATAAGGCACCCGGTAAGCCCGATACACCATATTCTGATGTTGTGTGTAGGATTTTTTCCCGAAAAACGGACTGATGTACTCCCAGACGATCTCATGTCCGGCGGTCACTTCGATGAGGCGTCCATTTGCCCCCTCGGTGATCAGTGTGTTGCCGTTGGGCAGGCGCTGAGCAGCGCTGATAAAACCGCTGTAGAATTTATAGGCATCTACCGGCATCAGAAAGCCTGCTTCGGCCGGTGTATACTGCCAGACAATCTGAAGCGTCGTGGGATCGAATTCCAAAACCCGGGAATAATCCCTGAGTGCATTGTTAGTCCCTCTGAACGATCCTGGATTGGGCGCTCCGTAACCTGCCCAGCCGCCGTTGTCAAAAACCAGAATATTTCCCTCTCCTGGAAGGCCTTTGGGAATCATGTGCGCATGATGCTGTCCGATGATCTGACGAAGTCTGCGCAACTCCCGTGTGGCAAAATAATCCGGCCCGACCCGCCAGACAAGCCCTCCGGTCTTTTTATCGGTTATGGCAATGATGTTGGTCTGACGCCCGTCCCAAATGATGTTTTCCGGATGAAAGCGTTCGTCTCCCTGATCGTACCACTTGTTGGGTCCCAGATAAGACATGGAATTACAGTGCATCCAGTCCCCAAAACCGTTGCCTATTCTTAAAAATGTTGGATTTCGGGACAGGGTATTTTTTGCTTCCTCGCTAAATCCCATCTCATCGAAATGGTCACTGCACCGCCATTCCCATTCGATTTTTCCATTCCAGGCGACTTCGATGAAGGTGTCGTCCAGAAGCATTTTATCGCTGATCCTGGGGTTGTGCATGTTCTTGTGGCAAAGCAACAGGGTTTTCCCCTGATCGACCAGAGGTGCCATTCCCGGTGCATAATACCCCACAGGGTTTCCCTCTCTCTGGTAATCGTGGTGCGCCCTGGCCATCCATTTTGCTTTGGAGCGCCCGTCCTTCACCAATTCATATTTTGCAAATTTCCAAACAAGATTGCCTTCCCAATCGATCTGAACGATATCCAATTGATCCTGAAAACCGTATTTTGGATTTCTTTCCCCGGTGCTGCCCATAAAAAATCCACCGGGCAGCACTTTTATTGGAAAGCCTTGCAGTTCCGGAAATTGTTTGACAACACTGCCGTTCATGTCAATCAAAGTTGCGCCTGCTTCATGAGCTGGAAAAACGGTATATCCCGCCCAACATTTTTCAGGCGTGTATATGGTTGTACCGGTCGGGTAAACGCTTGGGAATCCCATAAATTGCACCTCTGATGTTTCGTTTTGTTGTCGGGCTTTGCTTCAGTCTTGGGGTTTGGTCCCCCACCGTTCAGACAGGGTGTGCTGGATACCGAATAAATCAAATATTCTGCCCACGGTCTGATCGACAATGTCCATAATGGATTCAGGATGGTGATAAAATGACGGCACCGGTGGAAAAACGATGGCCCCCATATCCGTCGCCACAGCCATCAGGTTGAGGTGCCCTTTGTGCAACGGCGTCTCCCTCACCACCAGCACCAGCTTTCTTCTTTCTTTCAGGGTCACATCGGCTGAGCGAACCAGAAGATTATCATTGTAGGAGTTGGCGATGCCGGACAGGGATTTTATGGTGCAGGGGACAACAATCATGCCTTCTGAAAGGAAAGAGCCACTGGCAGTGGATGCTGCCAGGTTATCATTTTCATGAACCACATCCGCCATTTCCTGTACTTCTTCAACAGTATAATCTGTTTCAATACGGATGTTCAATTTGGCGGTGTTTGATAAAATAAGATGGGTCTCGTATTCTGTCTCTTTCAATAGATTCAGCATCCGTATGCCGTAAATAGTACCACTGGCGCCCGTTATGCCGACGATAAGTCGTTTACGCATCTATATCTCCCACCCATGTTAACTATATTGATCAGACATCAAGCCCGTCACTTTTCCAGTGGTCCAGCACCTGTTTCATGATTTTCTCATCCATCACCACTTCTGCAGGCCTTTCCCGTGTGTAGTTCTCTTCTTTCAATTTTCGGGTGGCATCAATACCGAGCCTGGCACCCTTACCACGGGGGGACAAGCCCGGATGTTCCAGATCCTGGTCCATACGGTCTGATATCAAAAGATCCTGGTCCGCCCGGGTATGCATGGAAAAAGCCGTCATCACATCCGACAGATCGTGAACATCGACATCGTCGTCCACCACAATAATGTTAGAGATATAGGATGCCTGATCCCGGGCTTTCCAGACTTTTTCGATCATCTCCCGGGCTTGAAAAGGGCGCTTCTTTTTAATGGCAATAATCATGAGATACAGCCCTGCCCCTTCTTTGGGAAAAGCCATGTCGGAAATTTCCGAGTTCATTGCATACACAAGTGCCGTGCTGAGCCTTTCCGCCGCTTTGGACATATAATGTATTTCAGTATAGGGCTTGCCGGTGGTTGCCATGTGATAGATAGGATCTTTTCGGGTGGTGATGCGCTGTATCTCGAACACATGGGTCTCTTTTGGGGGAGAATAATACCCGTGAAACTCGCCGAACGGCCCTTCAGTCGCACGAATTCCGGGTTTGATGACGCCTTCAAGAACAATCTCCGCCCCGGCCGGGACCGGCAGATCGGACAGGTCGGCTTTAATGACTTCCAGGCCCTCGCCCTTCAGCAGTCCGGTATAGAGAAATTCATCCACAGGGGGGCGAAGGGAGTAGCACCCGGACAAACCCAGGGCCGGATCGCATCCAACCACCACCACAACCGGCAATTCCTGTCCCATTTCCTCGGCTTTAAAACAATGATTGCTTCCATGTTTTTTGGGAAGCCAATGCATGCATGTTTTGTTTTTATCCAGATACATCATCCGGTATGTTCCGACATTCAGCTCGCCGTTTTCCGGGTCCCGGGTGATCACCAGGGGCATGGTAATAAACCGGTCTCCATCCTCCGGCCAAAGCTTGGTCAAGGGGAACATATTGATATCAATCTGATCTCCTTCGTAAACCACCTCTTTGCAAGGCGCTTGATCCACTTCCACCGGTCTATTTTTCAGAAAGCTCCCGAATTGTTTTATTTTTTCAACCAGCGGAGCATACATGAAGCTTTTCCCAAGGGCCTCTTCAAGAGCGGGATCCACCTCCCCGCTCATACCCTCAACCACCTCTTTCATTTTATGACAGGCATTGGGAAAAAAACTTTCAGCTCCCACGCTCCATGCCACCCGCTGATGACTGCCAAAAAGATTTCCGAGAACCGGCAAATCAGAGCCTTTCACATTCTCAAAAATCACTGCAGGCCCTTCTTCCCTGGCCAGTTTATCCACAATAGCGTTGATCTCAAGGACAGGGTCCACTTCCCGGGTCACCCGTACCAGGTGATTTTTCTTTTCTAAAAAATCAATGAAATCTCTTAAGTCTTTCATATTCTGCATACGCTATCTCCTTTTCAACATTCTTTGGCTGGATATTAACCCGGCGGCTAAATAGTCGAAATTCGTCATGCCGGACTTGATCCGACATCCAGTAATACTGCTGGATCCCGGCTTCCGCCGGGATGACAAGTGTTAGGTATTTATCCGCCAGTTTAATATCATATCAAATCTGTTCAATTCCCCAACGATCGGGGTATCACTGTAACCCCCCTGAAAAAATGATGGCATTTTCACAGCAGATCATTCGATCATTTCATTCAATTCCAGGGCACTGTTTGCCGCCAGTTCCGTACCTATTCCCCAGCCGCCTGCCTCACCACCGACCTGATACAGGTTCTTGATGGGCGTTTGCTGTTTGAGCCGTTTCTCTCCAATCTGGTCTATGGTTTGCGACATGCCGATGACGGCCCCGCCCTCGCCCATTAACTGACCGACAACGCCGGGGTGAGTCTCTTCGATAAACAAAACATGATCTTCAATGTCTGGGAATACATCCTTAACCGAATTCAATACCGCACGCCGCCAGGCATCCCATTTGGGTTCAATGGCGGGAAACGAACCGGCAATAATCAACTGGTGACCCTCCGGGGCTGTGCCCGGGTCAAAGTTGGATATGACGGGAATCATTAAATTGACCTTTTCAGGAACTTCCCCTTCTTCCAGACGATGAAGATAATCCGTTACATCAGGGCATGGGATGTACATGATAAATTTTTCCCGGGTGATGACTTTCTTGAGCGCAAACTTCATCACATAGGCCCCGGGAGTGTACTTGATATTTTTTACCTGCTCCGAAAAGTCCCCTGAAATATTTTCTTCGCCGACCATTTTTAAAAAGGTCTGGCCCGGGTCCACATTACTGATGATGATGTCCCCTTTTAATACCTCACCCGATTCCAATTCCACCCCGATCGCCTCTTGTCCCTCGACAATGATTCGCTTGACCCCTGCATTGGTTCGGACCTCTCCGCCGTTGTCTGCCAACACATTCAAATAGGCCTGCGGTATGACACGGCAGCCGCCGGCAGGATACCCCGAGGCTCGTTTTTGAGCCTGAATCTGCATGGAACGGATAAATTCCCCGGCCGATGCCTGCCAGATGGTCGCGATGAAATACAATTCCGCGATATAGGCAAAAATATTGTGAAGCACCTGGTTTGAAGTCAAAGAACTCAGCCAGTCCATCAATGACACTGAATCCAGGGCGGAGATTTCTTCCCGGGGCATGGATATGACGGCTCCCATCACCCTGGAAAACTCTTCACGGCTAACCCCGAGCGTTTCGATATCACGCGGGTACTCAATCAACTTTCCCTGATAGCAGAGTTTTTGAGTGGGGTTCCTGGTATAAGACCAGGAAATGACGTTGCTGTCGTCAATACCGCAACGTCTCAACACCTCTCCTAAAGGGCCTGCACCGCTCATGGAGAATGTGTGGACACCCAGGTCCATGATAAACCCGTCGCGTTCCCGGCTGCAGCACCGGCCGCCGATGATATCCAATTTTTCCAGCACGGTGACCTTAAATCCTCGGGAAGACCGCAAAGCGGAAATAGCGGATCCACCTATACCGGAGCCGATGACAATCACATTTTTTTTTATTGAATTCATGGGCTTCCTAAAATTAGTTTATTCGGGTCATTGATTGAATCATTGTTTAAATCCTGTTGAACAATAACGTTCTTGTGACTCCGTTTATTTTTCTGTCGTTTTTTCAGGTTCAACATAGAAATGTGGATCTGCAGCCAGATTGGGATCCAGCGCGCTCTTGATTTTACTCAGCCAGATGTGATAATTTCCGCATTCAGGACCCAGTCGTGAATTTGATCCCTGCCCGAAGCCGGCAATCGGAACACCAAATTTATGCTCAATGCTGGCGTCGACACCCTCTTCGATCAGGCGGTCCGCCGCTAAAGCCGATTTCGGATTCTGTGTATCATAGAGTATGATGCCTTCAAGATATCCCATATGGCCGCCTTCAAAGGTTCCCCCGCAGCTGAGATCCCCGCCGTCATCAACAATCAGACCCTCTGAAATAGGTCCCTGTTTGGCATTGGCAATCCAATCGGCTTGATTGACGCCCACATCCCAGGTATCCAGAGTACCAAGGGTTGTGGCCAATGCCTGGGACACCCGCAAGGTTCCCCGGCAATTGCTGGCATGTCTAAACAGCAGCCAAACCAGGGACGAGGCTGCACCCATTTTATCCTTGCTAAGCATTGACACACCGGCATCCAGGGTTTTCAAAATCTTTTGTAAAAAAGGAAATCTGCCCAACAGGGCCAAGGGAGATCCGAAAATTTTTGTAAATTTTCCGACCTTTTTAAGCATATCAGGATCTGCCATACCGCCGGTTGGCATCAGCATTGCTTTGGTTTCACGGATAATTTCATCCATCACTTTGCTTTTCCATTCGAATTCATCATCGGAATATCCAACAATTCCATTGATCAGCGTATAGTTGGCCATCTGCTGAAAAACGCCACTTTTAAGAACCTCGATAAGTTCCTCATTGTTCTTGGTACTGCCCATGGCTGCAAAAAACATGGGCGTACGAAAGTGAGAGTATTCAATTTCAGCCTCTCCCATTTTGTAACCGGCTTCACGCATGGCATCTTTTGTGGGAAACGACATGACGTTCATTGAAATTCTCGGCGGGAATTCCTTCAGGGTATAATCGGGCGAACTTCCCTCCACTTCAAGCACTTTGGGTCCGTCCCACCGGTATAATTTCAATGAACATTTGGTAAAAACACCAAGGCCGCCAAAGGCCCCCTGAAACCCTCTCATGACGCCCCGAACAGCGGGTCCCGGTCCATCTGCTGAAAACCAGCCGGCCCCTTCGCCGGCGCTTCCGATGGTCACCACCTCACCGGTGGGCAGCACCCATTCCACCCCCAGAAGATTACGGGCGCTGTATCCCATGGTAGGACCGTTAATTCCCGTACCCCAGGCCGATGTTGCTGACGCCAGGACCGAGTGATGTCCTCCGGCAGATACCACATGACAGTTCAATCCGTGCTCGAAAAGACGGGTTTGAAGATCAATTGCCCTCACATAAGG
>JAUXCK010000235.1 GCA_030618925.1 Desulfobacteraceae bacterium | reverse complement strand
TGTGAGGTCTTCCTGAGGCTCATCATCACGGATTGAACGGGATGATGCTGTTTAACCGCCGCCCACGGGCGGAAACACCCCCACCCGATCCCCATCCTTAAGAACAATGTCACTATTGGCCCGAACATTATTCACAAAAATAACTTTAACCGCATCGAGTGGGACGCCTAAATTCTCAAGAAGCGTGTTGACCGTCATTCCATCCTTGCAGGTTTCGATCCATGGCTTCCTGCTGGTGTGTTCGGGCTTGTATTGAACAAGTGTGGCAAATAGATTCACTTCAATCTTCATGAATATCTTACTCCGGTTAATCTGGAAGGGAAGGCCTTCCAGAGGCAGATAATGCATATTATCAAGCAGACCGCGTCTCTTTCAAGGATTTTTCATGCCTCACTCAACCGCTATAGTGCTTGTCTTATTATAATTGTTGTTATAATAAAATACAAAAAGTGTTATCAATCAAATAAGTCAATTTAAAAGGAATGCCCGTGAACCTGCCCCAACGCATAAAAGAGATGTCTGAAACGGTCCTGGACCCTGCCGACCGTGAGGTATCGATTTTAAAGGAGGAACAGGCCAGGGAATTAGAGAAAGAGGGGCTGGGCACCGTCAGAACAATTTATCTCGGGGCCATGAAACTTGGTATTTGCCCCTATCGTTATATCCGGAATAGAGATGTGATTTCAATTTCCGAGCAGATTGTGCTTGCTGAATCGTGTGTTGCGGTTGTCGGCTCGGGCGGTCTTGGCGGGCATGTTATCCTGCACCTGGCAAGGTCCGGGATAGGATGCCTGAAAGTGGTTGATCACGACAGTTTTGATGAAACAAATCTTAACCGGCAGGCGCTTTCAGAACCATCGGTCCTCGCGAAATCCAAATCCAGCATAGCCGCACAGAGGGTGTGCGCCGTGAATCCTGCTGTTGATGTCCTGCCATTTTCACAGAAAATAAATCCGGATAATGCCGCGGAGATCTTGGGTGATTCCGACGTCGTTGTGGACGCCCTTGACAATATCAGCGACCGGTTTGTGATTGAAAAAACAGCAGGGGATCTTAACATTCCGCTTGTGCATGGCGCCATCGCCGGATTTGGAGGGCAGATGATGACAATACTGCCCGGAGATAAAGGGCTTCAGCAGCTCTACGGGAAGAAGCCGCCCGGGGAAAAAGATCCCTTTTCCCCTGAAGCGATTCTGGGTGTGCCGGCCTTGACACCGGCCCTTATTGCCACTTTTCAGGCCATGGAGGTTGTCAAGATTCTCCTCAAGCGCGGCAGTATTTTTAGAAATAAAATGATGCATGTTGACCTTGAAACAGGTACGTTAAACGTATTCAGATTTTAGCGAACGGGACCCCGGGGAAAACCGGGGATAAAATTTTGGCGAATGAATTGTCAGGAAAGGTAAATTGTGATCGGTAAGCTTAAAAATAAATTTCGGAAAATTTTTACGAAACAAAAATCCAGGGTGGCGGTTGTAGAAAAGGAAATATTCCCTGAAAAAGTAAGCCAAAATGATTCAGGCATCACCCCCCCCCGGGAACATTTTCCTGTTCAAAAACCGTCCCCAAAGAAACCGCCTGAAAAGCATAACCCGCATTCAGCCGGGAAAAAGCGTCCCTGGGATGTTCGTCAGTTTGAAGTTCCGGAAGCCGCTGGAAAAGTGCGGTTTCAGGATCTCAACCTGCCATCCAGCATCATGCACGGCATATATGATCTCAAATTTGAGTATTGTACGCCCATACAGGGGGAAATTCTTCCCAAAGCCCTTGAAGGCGTGGACGTAACCGGGCGGGCTCAGACAGGTACGGGTAAAAGTGCTGCGTTTTTGATCACCCTCTTTACTCTTTTTCTGCACAAACCACTCAAAGGAAAGCGGCGTCCCGGCTGTCCCCGTGCGCTTATTCTGGCGCCCACAAGGGAGCTGGCAATTCAAATTACAAAAGATGCCCAGGCCATCGGTAAATATACACGGAGCAGAACCCTTACCATATTCGGCGGCATGGATTATAAAAAACAAAAAAGAAAACTGGGAGAAAAGACCGTTGATGTCATGGCCGCAACACCTGGCCGGCTTCTTGATTTCACCCGGCAGGGGCTGATTGATTTAAGTAAAGTGGAAGTGCTGGTGATCGATGAGGCCGACCGCATGCTTGACATGGGATTTATTCCAGACATTAGAAATATCGTCCGTCGCACACCCCCTAAACATTTTCGTCAGACAATGCTGTTCAGCGCCACGCTCACACCTGAAGTCATCCGGCTTGCCCAGCAGTGGACCCGGGACCCTTTGAAAGTGGAAATAGAGCCGGAACAGGTAGAGTCGGACGCGGTCCACCAGATTATCTATATTGTGACATCAGATGAAAAATTTCCGCTTCTTTACAATCTGATTACCCAGAAAAAACTCGACTGCGTGCTTGTTTTTACCAATATGCGGGTAGAAGCCCGGGATCTTGTCACAAAGCTCAAGAGATATGATATCAATTGTGCGTTACTCTCCGGGGAGGTGGCACAGGCGAAACGGCTCAGGACCCTTGAAGATTTTAAAAAAGGCAGTGTTCAGATCCTCGTGGCCACGGATGTTGCCGCACGCGGTATTCATGTGGATGGCATCAGCCATGTGGTCAACTATAATTTGCCTCAGGATCCCGAGGATTATGTCCATCGGATCGGCCGCACGGGCAGGGCCGGGGCCAGTGGTATCTCCGTAAGCTTTGCGAGCGAAAATGATTCTTTTTATATTCCGGGCATCGAAGATCTCCTGGGCCATGAATTGAAATGTGAATACCCTGATGCGGATTTGCTGAAAGTCATTCCAAAGCCCTTTAAAAAAATTGACCCGCCCAAAACCCGAAAGCCGTATCAGAAAAGAGATTATAAGCAGTCGGATTTGAGTTCAAAGGGTTCAAGAAAGACGTCCAGGTCCGGGAACTATCGTCCCCGGAAAAGGCCGAAAAAATAACCGGTTGAAGGAGGCCTCACTTTTTTTCCAGCATTTCCCGGGCATGCCCAAGGGTTGCCCGGGTGATTTCTTCACCCCCCAGCAACCGGGCGATTTCCTCAATTCGCCTCTTTTTCTTTAAGGGGGCGATTTCTGTTTTGGTTCTGCCTTTTGAGACTGATTTCGAAATCTTATAATGATGATGACCGAATTTGGCAATTTGCGCCAAATGGGTAATACAGATCACCTGGTGAAATCGCCCGAGTGAGGCAAGTTTTTTTCCGACAACCTCTGCCACACCGCCGCCGATTCCGGCATCAACCTCGTCAAAGACAATGGTTTCAATGGATTCGGTTTTCGCCAGTATCGCCTTGACTGCCAGAACCACCCTTGACAATTCACCTCCGGAAGCAATATTTGCCAGGGGTTTGAGGGCTTCGCCGACATTGGGGGCGATTAAAAACCGGGCTTGATCAAAACCGGTGTCACTTAGGAGTTTACCATCTGCCGTCAGGCAGGCATCCATATGAGGGTCAGCCGGAATCGATTGGAGGGTCACTTTGAACTGGGTCCCGGGCATCTTTAGATCGTCAAGCTCGGCTTCAACCCTTTTGGCCAGGGCATTTGACGCTTTTTTCCTCCCTTGTGAGAGATTGACGGCCAGTTTTTTTATCCGGGAATGAACTTCAGAGAGTTTCGTCTCGGTTGCCGCTATTTTATCCCCCATGTTCTCTATTTGTGAAAGCTCCCGGGTAATGGACATGAGTGTGTTTTTTACAGACTCAAGTGACTTGCCGTATTTTCGTTTTAGCCTGTTCAGAAGATCAATACGGGCCTCGACGGCTTCAAGACGGCTCTCATCCGTGTGGATATGGTGGAGATAGTTCCGCAGTTCATCAATGATATCTTCGACATTAAATAATACACCTGAGATTTTGTCAGCGGATGAATTTAATCCAGGATCGACTTGCCCTGCCTTGTCAAGCCGTTTCCGGATGTCGGCAAGCATCTCGAAAACCGATCCGGGCGAATCATACAGCGTCTCAATGGACCCCTGTACTTCCTGATACAGGGCGGCGCTGTTTGTCAGACGGCTTTTCTCCAGATTAAGTGTTTTATCCTCATCCGGGTGGATATCTGCGTCCACAATCTCCTTTTGTTGAAATTCAAGCAATTCTCTCTGATCGTCCCGGCGGGACCGGTCATCGCATAACGCTTTGAGTTTGCGGATGAGGGGCATCATTTCGTGAAAGGATGCCGTCATTTTTTCACGCTGTTCCATTAAACTGCCGAATTGATCAAGCACCAGCAGGTGCTGATCTTCTTTCAGCAACCCCTGGTGTGCATGCTGTCCTGAAATGCTGGCCAGGTTTTCAGTTAAGGCGGTTAAGATTTGAATGGTGGCAAGACGCCCGTTGATATAAATTTTGTGCCTGTCATTCCGGGATATGATTCTGCGGATGATCAGGCCTCCAGAAGGGTCATATCCATGTGTCTGCATGATTTCTTCGATCTGACTTGCCTCGGCAATGGCGAATTCAGCCTCTATTTCGGCCATATCAGTACCGTCTCTGATAAGACGGCTGGTTGCCCTGCCGCCAAGAATGAGATTGACGGCACTGATGATAATCGATTTTCCAGCCCCTGTTTCACCACTTAAAATTGTCAGCCCTTGAGAAAAACGGATTCGCAGGTCATCGATAATGGCAAAGTTTTTTATAGATATTTCACACAGCATGGCGGTCCTGAATCCTGGATGGAAAAGACCTAAACATTAAATCGAAAGTTGATAATATCACCATCTTTCACCAGGTACGTTTTACCTTCAAGTCTTACAAGGCCTTTTTTTCTTGCGCCCTGATACGAGCCGGATGACATGAGATCATGATATGCAAGAACTTCTGCCCGTATAAATCCTTTTTTAATATCAGAATGAACGGCTTCAGCAGCATCAATGGCCATGGTGCCGGTTTGAATCGTCCATGCCTTTACTTCATCATCTCCCACCGTAAAAAAAGAGACCAGCCCGAGGGTCTCATAGGATTTTTTGATGACCCGGTCAGTGGCAGAGGCGGTGATATTGAACTCTACAAGAAAATCCCTGGCTTCCTCTTCCGACATCTGGGCCAGTTCCTGTTCCAGTTTGCCTTTAATCACCATGCAGTCAGCCGAAAGGGTTTTTTCGCCCACGTCAGGCGTGTTGTCGTTTTCATCATCATTATTGAACAGCACAAGCAGTGGTTTTGCAGAAATAAAGGCAAATCCTTTCAATGTCTTGGCCAGGGAGAGCTCTGGAATATGCCGCAGAGGGATTTCTTTTTCAAGATTTTTGAGGCACTCCTTGAGAAGCGCC
>JAUXCK010000251.1 GCA_030618925.1 Desulfobacteraceae bacterium | reverse complement strand
CGGTTTTGGATTAAGCCCGGAGGGCATGGGTACTTGACTTCGGAACAACAAAACCATTATCTTTGGTGCCAAATAGTCCTGATCTTAATCGTAATCTTAATCGTAATTGTAATCCAGGTTTCGCACCCTTGAATTGGTGCAAAACTCGACAAAACATGTAAACGCCATCCTTGCCACACAACTAATTGCGTTCACCAAGGGGGTGCGAAACTTAAATTAAGATTACGATTAGGACTATTTTGCGCCAAAGATAATGGTTTCGTTGTTCCGAAGCCAGGTAACCCATGCCCTCTGGGCCAGAATCTTTATTCCGGCATGAGATCATAAAAATAGACCATGGTATCTGACCGGGTAATAATACCGATAATTTTTCCCTGCTCAACGACCGGTAGTCTTCCTATATCGTGTTTCACCATCAGTCTGGCAGCTTCTATTGGACTGCTGCCGGGTCCAACGATGATGAGCTCCCTTGTCATAAAAGCCTTAACCGGTTTTTTCAGCTGGGATTCATTCCTGAGTCTTCGAAAATCCCTCCGTGAAATAATGCCGACAGGCTGTCCGTCATCCACAACAGGCACACCTGTGCATCCTTTTTCCCGCAACAGGGATGCCAGGTCTTCCATGGATGTGTCCGCTGATACCGTGGCAACCGGAAAAGACATGAGGTCACTCACCCGGACGGAAGAGTACTGGTTCCCCTGAACCAACTCGATGATCATCTCTTTCACGATCTGAGGGTTGACGGATTTTATCAATGCAGATCCTGCACCAGGATGTCCGCCCCCGCCCATCCCCCGCATGATTGAACCCACATTCAGCGCATCTGTACTGCTCCGACCGATGACCATGCATACGTTCCGGCTTTTATCTAGAAAAATGCCAAAGGCGGCATCCACATTTACGATTTCCCGGTACCTGTGAACAACCACCGAAAGGTTGTGCACATGCCCTTCTATTTCAATAATATTGCAACTGATGTGATATCCGTTCACCTGCAATCTGGTGGCGGTTTTCAGCATTTCAAAGAGAACGTCTTTCTGCTTTTCACTATACACGGGGCCTAAAAATGTGTTGAGTATTTTTAAATCCGCTTTGTTTTCAAGCAAAAAAGCGGCTGCATACGCATCCTCGGCAGTTGTTGATGGAAAGGACAATCCACCGGTATCTTCATACAACCCTGCTAAAAAAAGTGTGGCATGCATGGGCGTCAGGACGGTGTTCTCCTTTTTGATCCGCCGCATCAGCAATGTGATCGTCGCGCCCGCCGCCTCCTGACATTTCCAGGTGGCATCCACATCTCCTCCCGCATGATGATCCCACAACAGGATCTCAAGCCCGCTTTTCTTCTTTAACTTGCCCAGACGGTCCAAACGGTTCCACCTGTCCGTGTCGACAATGATCAGACGCGTCACCTTTTCCATGTCAATCTCTTTGGGCCCCGACGTTTTGAAGAGATCCTTATGAATGGAAAGAAATGCTTTAACATTTGGATTAAGGGTTTTTGGCAATACCGGGACGGCATCGGGATACAACAGCGAGGCGGCGATAACAGAGGCCAATGCATCAAAATCAGTATTTTTATGAGTGGTAATGATTTCCATTCTATCCCTTCCCTAGTGTCCATCCATCAATAGCCGTTTATGGAAAACTACCGGACAAGGTCCACATCCACCCCCGGCACCCAGCACCTGCGGGCATCCGCCAGTTCAATGTGATACCAGGCACCCCTGCCCTCAACAAGAATAAACTCGGTCCCGGCATGAAGCGGATCCTTAAAACTCGATTCATATGTACCACTGTTCCCCTTTCGGGCAATGACGCTTCCACTGACAATGACACCCGGTCTAATTTTCCTCAAAACCACTGAATCTACAAAAAGTGATCCACCAAAGAGCACCACAGATATCACCGTAACGGCAAACCCCCAATTCATGATTGATCTCCTTACCAGAAACCGGGTGGCCAAAAACACCCACAGAAAAACATAAGACCCGCCAAAAATAAACAGGCGCGTTCTGATTGAGAGGTCATAATGCCAGAAAAACAGTGTCCTTAGAACAATTGTTTTCTGTCTCTCCTCAATTTTATCCACCCGCCTGGCCCTCGCATTTGTCAAGTTCTGCTGAAGATTGGGGTCATTCGGAATATATTGTTGTGCGCGGCGATAGTTCAGTATGGCACGACCAATGTCCTTCATTCTAAAATAGGCATTGCCGATATTGTAATATAATTGTCCATTTTGGATACCGCCTTCCCGAACGATTTTCTCAAAACGAATGAGCGACTTTTCGTAAAGCCTGACGGCCTCTTCAGGGTCCCCGACTGAAAGCTCATTTGCCTTTCGGAAAAACGCCTTTCCCTGACTGAAAAGGTCCATCACCTCTGTATCATCAAGATTGCTTCCATACAAGGGGCTGAACCAAAAGGGGAATACGGTGAGAAAAAAAATCACGGCAACCACAACCCTGTTTTTCAGGCGCCATAAGACACGCTTTAAATTTTTCATTTCAGTTTTTTCTCAATGGACCGGGCCAGATCAAATGACTGCTGCAGCAGTCCTGATGAACCGGGCAGGCTTTCCTGCCCGGCATAGCGCGCGGCCTCACACATTTCAATTATATTTTTGAGTTGATCAAGTGTTTCCTGCCCGACCTCTCTTTGCGAAAGCCTGTCCCGGACATCGCCAAACGTCATTGCCCCCAGAGGTATTCGCAGTTTGCTGCCCAGATAGTCCCTGAAAGCAGTGAGTATCATTTCACAGGATTCAGCAGGCCCGTCAGTGTGCTGTGCCTTTTTCAGGCCCTCTATCAACCTGTTGTATGCTTTCCGGGCCTGGTGGGAAAGGGGATCGGCATGGCGCCGCCTGGCCATCCCGACAAATGCCGACAGCACAATATAGAAAAACGGCGGGAGAATCATCAGACAGATCCATAATAATGTCTTGAAATAAGCTAAAGGGTCAAGGGGATGGTGCGAAACGACACTCATATCATCGTAATTATATGCAATACCACTGTTCCATGTCTCCACTTCAATTTTTTTCGAGACAGTCGGGGTCCGTCCCTCGGCATCCAGAGCGGTTACGACCTTTGCCGCTTTAACGGTGAGGGGTATCGGCTTCGTACGTGCGATCTCATAGGACCCCGTCCGTGTATCAAAATAGGTGAGTTGGATCGAAGGAATCTCTTTTACATCAGACCGCAACGCCCGGAGGGTCTGGGTAAATACTTTGGATCTGCCTGAAACCTCCCCCATGGCCCTCTCTTCCGGGATTTTAAAATCTTTTTTGACAGCCTGCTGGGTGACGAGCCGGGGAAATTCGACATGATCAAGATATTCAGGCCCGTTCAAGGAGATTTTCAACGTCATTGGATCCCCCACGCTGACCTGTGTTGGTGAGGCGGAAGCACTCATCCGGTATTCCCCGACATGCCCGTCAAAATCAGCGGGCCTGCCCTCAAGCGGCAAATTTGATATACTTAAAGAAAGTGCATTTGAGGGGACAACGACCTTTGTATAAACCCCCTTCCGGCCTATATCATCTTTAAAAAAACCAGAAAAAAAATCGTCGTTAAAACGACCACGCCCATTGCGATACCCCGAAAGCGCTTCGCATGCAACAGTCGCGGGCGCCATCTTCACCTCACCGGCCCGCTTGGGAATTAATACTTTCCTGAAGGTGAGGGTTGCGTACGCCCTGTTATCCAACCGGCCCTGTCCCTTTTCACCAACAACCTGCCCGTCTCCCAGGGGAATTTTATAATACTGCTTTCCTGAATCGGTCTTGACTTCCGGATCGATAAAATAAAACAGGTCATTTTCAAGCACCGGCAGACTGAAATTAAATCTCTTGACGTCCTTTCCCAGATACCATCTTACCGTGAGAATAACCGGTTCACCCACGTAGCAATGCGGCTTTGACAGATAAAGTCGAAGTTTAAAATCATCGGTTTCCGCAGGCTTTTTAACGGTGACAATAACCGGTTTTGTGTGAATGGATTGTCCCCCGGCACGAACCGTTACGGAGGGGACCATCAGCTTTCCCGTGCGTTTGGGCGTCAGTTCATAGGAGAAAAAATATCCGCGCCTGACGTTTTGGGTCACCTGGCCATTTACGATGGTCATGGACCGGCTGCTGTTTTGCTGCCCGCCCCGGTATTCAACAGAAAAATCCTTTATTCCGGACAAATCCGGCTTGTCCGGGTTTTCACTCCCTGACACCTGAATCTGAAACACAAAGGGTTCGCCGGCAAACACAGAGCTGCTCGAAACCGCTGCATTGGCCTGCAGGGTTTCAGCATGCAGGCCTTTTCCGAAAAAGGACACATGGATAAAGGATGCTCCCAAAAAGAATACAATAGATAAAAAAGTTATGAAAATGGCAGTACGGGCCGTCATCATCTTTACCAGTCCTTATCCACTTCCCTGTATCCGCCTGATGCTGGAAGCCGGCGGCGTTTCTGATTTTCTTTTTCCTCGTCCAGAATGTTTTGCGCATCATCAGGGAACTGGACCCCGGCCGCCTGATCCTGTTCACGGTTCTGCTCGTCCCGCGCCGGGTCCTGACCGGAAGGTTCATCCGGCTGTGGTTGTCCTTCCCCCTGCTGCGGTTGTCCTTCCTCCGGCTGTTTGCCCTGCTCTTTCTGATTTTCTTTTTCATCAAGAGACGCCAGGGCTTTTCCCAGTTCCTCAACCGCCTTCAGCTGATTCGGTTGAGCGGATGCTGCCCGGTTATTTTCAAGTTCTTCAATTGCGTTGTCCTGCTCTGTCACGGCATTTTCCATGTGCACCTCGGGCGGCCTGGCAGGATCTAATGGATTTTGTTTTTCCTTCAGCATGCTTTCCAGGAAATCCCGGGTCTTGTCGCGCAAATTTGTCTGATTCACGGATAGATCTGACAGATCGTCACGTTTCCCCTGCAACGCATCATCTGCACCATCTTCTCTCTCCCGAGTTGACAGATCCATGTTCCGGTCCAAAAGTGCCTGTTGATCTTCAATCAACTGCTTGATTTTTTCAGCAGTCTT
>JAUXCK010000181.1 GCA_030618925.1 Desulfobacteraceae bacterium | reverse complement strand
GGAAATGCAAAAAAGATGTGTTGGCATTTAGAGCATCTGACCTTTGACCCGGCGGGTTTTAACAATGTTTCATCCAGATTAAATCTGATACTACAGTTCTCGCAGGTAATAATCATGACTTTTCCTCGCACTGGTTATAATTTCAAATGGTAAATTTTATGTAAATGTCTGGTGCTTTCATTATAATCTTCTTGAACCTGATGGCAGGCATAATCGATGGTTATTCTTCTTGTGCGACGTTCATGCTTAACAATAAATGTGCAGACCTTGAGCGATCGGAGATGATGTGATTCCAAAAATATAAGGATATCAACGTTTTATGGAATGGTTCCGGAACCCACTCATGTATTCCCTGAAACACCGGCCCAAATGAAGTTTAAAAAAAATCTGCATGAGGCATTGAAACAAATTTCAATAGGCATTGAATGCCCATTTCATCTGAAAGGCACTTTTTTTGAAGCGATTATCTTGGTAACAGAATTATATGGGGTTTGATTAAATGTTCAACCGAAAAGAAATTGTAAATATAACTTCTATAAATTTATATCAAATGAAACGATTTGTCAATACATTTAATTCATTACAGGCCGGCTTCTGCCAATTTTTTAACCAGTTTTTCCTGTTCCCCTGAAAGCTTTTTAGGCATCTCAACATGAATATGAACATAGAGATGGCCTTTTGACTTTTTCTGCATCTCCGGCAGACCCTGGCCCGGAATCCTCATTTTTGTTTTATGTCTGGTTCCCGGCGGTATGGTCAGACTCAATTCCTTATCATCTATTGTCGACACATGAATCGTGGTCCCCAGTATGGCTTCGCTTACTTTTATGTCACGAACAATATGAAGATCGTGTTCTTCAGCCCTGAACACCGAATCCGGCTGAACTTTTGAAAGAATAAAAAGGTCCCCTGGAGGGCCGCCATACTGGCTTTTCTCTCCCTTTCCGGCCAGGCGCAGCTTTTTCCCGGACAGCATCCCGGCCGGTATCTTCACGGTTATTTTTTCAGACCGCCCGCCATGTTTAAAGGAAATTGTTTTACGCGTCCCGGTCGCAACTTCTTTTAAAGAGAGGGGCAACTCATAGACGAGATCAGGGCCTTTGAGCTGGGCCTGACTGGGGCCGGCATGCCGTCTACCGAACGACCCGTTATCGCCGAATGAGAACCGCATCCCGCCACCTCTGCCCTGGGAAAAACCACCGCCGCCAAAACCAAATTCCTTGAAAATAGACCCCAAGTCAAAATCCCTGAAAATATCTTCCTGGGAAAAGCGTTGATGAAAGCCATTCGATCCGAATGTATCATATTGTTTACGCTTTTCTTTATCACTCAGGACGGCATAGGCTTCACTGATTTCTTTAAACTTGTCTTCAGCGGCCTTATCCCCCTTTGTGTGGTCAGGATGATATTTCATGGCAAGCTTTCTATATTTTTTTTTAATTTCATCCTCAGCAGCGTTTTTGCCAACGCCTAATATTTTATAATAATCCGTCTCGGGCATTTCCATATTCCTTATCATTTCAGCCCTGTTTCCCCCTGATTGCAACAAGGGACAGGATACTGACTATATTTATTTATTATTCAGTGGTTAAAATAAGTTAAAAGACACCCTGTGTCAAGGTGGGAGGCTGTGTTATTGTTTCAATTTACCTGCCATAGACCTTCAAAGCGATCATCAACACGGAGATTGCAGCCGGGGTCATGCCGTCTATTCGGGAGGCCTGCCCCAGCGAGGCAGGCTGTATTGAAGAGAGTTTTTCTTTTAATTCATTGGAGAGACCCTGCACACCGTTATATTCAAACCGCCGGGGAATCTTCACTTTTTCCATGGTCCTGAACTTTTCGATCTCCTTGAATTGTTTTTTAATATACCCTTCATACTTGATTTCGATCTCCACCTGACGGGCCACTTCCGGGCTGGGCCTGCCTGAATTTTCCGTCAGGTGTTCAACGGTTTCGTAGCCAAGCCCGCTTCTTTTTAACAGCTGATCCAGATAAACGCCGCTTCGGATGGGTTGTGATCCACAGTGCACAAGATAATGATTCGTCTTTTTATCAGGTTTGATAATGATGCCTTTTATTCTTTTAATTTCATTTTCGATCTGCTTTTTTCTCTCTTTGACATCCCTTGCCATATCATGGCTCATGAGGCCAAGCCCGTATCCTGCCTCCACCAATCTCAGGTCTGCATTGTCCTCCCGCAGCATGAGACGGTATTCGGCCCGGGAGGTGAACATACGATAGGGTTCACGGGTTCCCCGGGTGACCAGGTCATCTACCATGACACCCATATAGGCCTGGGATCGATCCAAAATAAAGCGCTCTCTTTTCTGAATCTTGCAGGCCGCGTTGATGCCGGCCCAGAGTCCCTGGGCACCCGCCTCCTCATAGCCGGATGTGCCATTGATCTGGCCGGCCATAAACAGACCGGATATTTTTTTTGTTTCAAGTGTTGGCTGAAGCTGAATCGGATTTACATAATCATATTCAATGGCATAGGCCGGCCGCATGATTTCAGCCTCTTCCAGCCCCTCAACAGACCGGACGAATTCGATCTGAATCTCCAGCGGAAGGCTGTTCCCGAGTCCGCTGGCATAAATCTCGTTGGTGTCAATTCCCTCATGCTCCAGAATCACCTGGTGACCGTCCCGTTCAGGAAACCGGACAACCTTGTCTTCAAAGGAAGGGCAGTATCGGGCGGGAACGCCTTTGATGACACCGCTGTAGAGCGGGGAAAACTTCAGATTGTCCTGAACGATTTTGATGCTCTTTTCATTGGTGCGGCCAATATAGCTGGGCATCTGGGGTAGAGGGATCTTTTGGGTTGAAAATGAAAAGGGGGTCGGGTTCTGATCTGCTTCCTGGATCGAAAACCGGCTGAAATCGATGCTGTTTTTATTGAGACGCGGCGGGGTTCCCGTTTTCATCCTTCCCAGGGCAAAGCCGAGATCCCTGAGCTGGACCGGAAGCCCGTATGCTGCAAATTCTCCGGCCCTTCCGGCCTTAAATGAATTTGACCCTATATGAACCAGGCCACTCAGGAATGTCCCGGTTGCAAGCACGACAGCCCCTGCCTGGAAGCTGAACCCTGTCTGATCCGTGACCCCTGCGACTTTGTCTCCCGCAAGGACGATCTTGTCCACCAGCGCCTGCTTCAAGTCAATGCCCGTCTGCTGCTCAAGCACTGCCTTCATGGCCATGTGGTAGCGGATTTTATCGTTTTGAGTTCTCGAGGAATGAACTGCCGGTCCCTTTTTAGTATTCAGGGTTCGGTATTGAATGGCGGATTTATCGGTAATTTTAGCCATCTCGCCGCCAAGGGCATCGATCTCCTTTACCAGCTGGCCCTTGGCCATGCCGCCAATGGAGGGGCTGCAGGGCATGGCCGCCACCTTGTCCAGATCGATGGCCAGAAGCAGGACACTGCACCCCATCCTGGCACCGGCAAGGGCTGCCTCACACCCGGCATGGCCTGCGCCCACGACGATGATATCATATTTTTTATTATACAATGGCATTCATTTAAATCTTATCGGTCCGATGCCTAAAGCCATTTCAAGACCTCTTTCCTTGCGACTTTGCATCCATGAGGTGCCAAAATGACTTCTTAATGAAACTTACATATTTACATTTTCTATTTCCAACAGTATAAATTTTCAGGAAAAAGAGTATATCCCTGCTTGGCGAACAGGTCAAGCCCGGAGCAGTTTACCCAGAGGCGGGCAGTCATCGATGCAAAACCGTTACCACGATTTTAATACCAGTTTGAAAAACCAATTCGGGTGCAGGGTCCAGAAAATTACGGTGGATGCCGGGTTTTCATGCCCGAACCGGGACGGCACCCTCTCTACCGGCGGGTGCATCTATTGCAATCCCAGAGGATCCGGAACCGGTGCATATGCAAGGGGGCTTTCCATTACCGACCAGCTTCTGGCAGGCAAGCTGGCGTTGTCCAGAAAATACAAGGCAAAAAAATTTATTGCGTACTTTCAGGCATTTACAAATACATATGCCCCGTTTGACCCGCTCAAAAAAAAATACGATGAAGCCCTTGCCGTGAATGACGTGGTGGGCCTCTCCATCGGCACCCGGCCCGACTGTGTGGCAGAAAAAGTGCTCGACCTTCTTGAAGCATATGCGAAAAAGAACCTCATCTGGATCGAGTACGGACTTCAGTCCATTCATGATGCCACCCTTTCTTTGATCAATCGGGGACACGATTTTAAAAGTTTCCAAAATAGTGTCGCGGCAACAAAAAACAGAGGGATCAACATATGTGCCCATGTCATTTTAGGGCTTCCCGGCGAAAAAAAACATCATATGCTTGAAACAGCGGAAGCCCTGGCTGAACTGGGAATCCAGGGTGTTAAGCTTCACCTGCTCTACGTGATCAAAGGAACCGAGCTTGAAAAATTGTTCCATGAAAACAAATACAGATGCCTGGAGCAGAAGGAATACGTGGATCTTGTTTGTGATTTTCTTGAACGCCTGCCTGCAGAGGTCGTCATCCAGCGCCTGACCGGCGATCCCCACCCCCGGGAACTGGTGGCGCCTTCCTGGTCTTTAAAAAAAAATGAAACCCTCACCCTGATCCGGGAAACGCTTCAAAAAAGAGATTCCTGTCAGGGAAACCGTACAAATCGGGTCTATTCACCCGATGCCTTCCCTGCCTCATCCAAGCCATAATTCACCCATGCGTTTGAATGAACGGGGGAAGCCCATCAGAACACCAGAACTATTCCATCAGCGTCTTTACGATATCGAGCATGGGGGGTTTGAGGGGTTTCCACCTGGGTTCAAGGGCCCGGTCCCCGTACCAGGTGAACTCCACCGCATCATACCGTTCGGAAATCTTTTGGCGCTTTTCTTTGCCGTATTCTGACGCCGGATAATATTCGACCCAGAGCATGCGCTGGGGATCAATGTCAAACTGCCCGGTGGCCATGGTGGCGATATGCCCGGCACAGCTCCGCACAGACATATCCTGCCCGGGGATGTCTGATACGACCACGATGATGGGCCGTAAAACCGTCAATTTTTCTATTTTGCTTTTTTTTAGATCAAAGATGCGGAGCCTGCACGTTCCGCTGGCAAGACGCAGCCGGCCCCCAAAGCCTTCCCAGGAAAATATGTCATCATAAATCGCCATATGAAATCCGATCGCCGGTCACAGCAACCCAAAAATTCCTTGCTGCCCCTACCGCGTGAGGCTGCTGTAAATTCGAAGAAGCTTGTCCGGAAGCTCGCGCACATCTGATATCACATTGTGATGAATCTTTCCATACAGATCATCCAGCCGTGGTTCACCGGCGAGATTGACCGTAATACTGTGGGCATAAATATTTTTTGACCGTGCTTCAAAAAGCGCCCGGCGTGTGTCCTCCATGGCATAATTCTGTTTATACCCTGTATCATTGGGAAACCCATCCCCCAGGATAAGGAGCAGGCGGACTTTTGAAGGGTTCTTTTCAAGCCGGTATGTGGCATGGCGGATGGCGGCCCCGGTCCGTGTACTCCTTAAGGGGCACATGGCATTGATCCGCTGCCGGATCTGTTCATCCATGATGTCCTCAAAATGTTTAATTGGATAGTAATCGACCCCGAGACGGCCGGTGCCTGAAAAACCGGCAATGGCAAACGAATCTCCCACAACCTGAAGGGCTTCACACAATAAAACAATGGCTTCTTTTTCAACATCGAGAACTGTTCTATCGGTGCCCGCCACCCTGTTTGCTGTTGAACGGGACAGATCCACGAGAAGGAGAACAGACACATCCCGCTCCTGTTTCAGACGCTTGATATACAGCCGGTCAGACGGCATGATGCCGGCTTTTCTATCAACGACAAAATTGAGCAGCTCCCGATAATCGAATTCATCTCCCTCCAGCCATTTCCGTAACAGGGTCAGTCCTTCAGGCTTCAGCAGTTCAAATGAAGTGCGGATTTTTTTGACAAGCCCCCTGTGGCGGGCAAGTGCCCGGACAAAAAAATCACCGGCAAGGCCTGTGATGGGCTTTTCCCGGACCAGGACATAATCTTTGAGAAAATCGCCCAAAAGGGTGTCCCATTCATGATACCTGAAAACAGGAAAGTGCCCCCCCCTGTCTATCATCACAGTCCCTTCCCGGTCTCCAGACAAGTCTGAAAAATCCAGAAAGGAAAGATCAACAGGATTTTGCCCCCTCCCATCACCGGGTCTGTCCGGACCCTTAGCACGCAGGATAATCGTG
>JAUXCK010000140.1 GCA_030618925.1 Desulfobacteraceae bacterium | reverse complement strand
CTATCAGGTCTTCTCGATTTTTTGCCACAATATCGATAATGCCTTCTTTCAGGGCTTCGGTCTCGGTCACAGATACACTCTCCCGGATTGCTTTTTCAACCCACTCCACGTTTCTGCCTCTTTTTTCCGCAACACTTTTTGCATGGGCAACCATATCATTGGTTGCTTTTTCACTTGCTGTTTCTGCGATCTCTTGTCCGCCAACCCCTACGGGATGGGCCGCACCGATGTTTGTTCCCGGTGACATGGCCGCGATATCTGCTGCCATGGTAATCATAACGCCCGCAGAAGCGGCCCTGGCGCCACTCGGCGATACATAGACCACTACAGGGATGTCGGCTCCCAATATGGCCATCACAATATTGCGCATTGACTCGGCAAGGCCGCCCGGCGTATCCAGTTCAATAATAATGCAGCCGGCCTTCTCCTCGGAAGCTCGCTCAATTCCGGTTTCTATAAAATCTGCCACACCCGGGTTTATGGAACCTGACACCTGGATAATATATATGTCATTTTTTAAGGCAAAACAGTTTTCCGGGCCAAGCAGCAAAAAGAGCGAAATGATAAGGGTGTTGACACAAATAGATAAATATTTCATGGGCCTCTTCCTTTACGCATCATCCGGACCTGTCATCAGACCCGGGGATAGGTCAAGCGGGCATTTGAGCAGATGGATATCAAACAGGTTGTTTTCAGGGATTATAGTAGAAAGATGACTGGGTGTCAATAAAAGTATAAATACAATAAGTTGAATGGGTTAGACGCGAACCTCCGGTAATTTTGTCAGCCATGGTACCCTTCATGACAATACAGATAAATTCATTATGATCTTATGTGCCCCTGAATCACCATGACATGACCATTGCCGGCATCAGGGTGTGGTTTCAGGGTCCCGGTATTTCCATGACCGGGTGCGGCAATGGGGCTCGGCCTGTTAAGTCTGATCTTTTCGCCGGTGTATCACTTTGCTTGACCTTGAATGAAATTGGCGATATGAAAAAGGCGTCGCCCATCGGTTCATAAGCTGGGCCGGCTAAGATTTTTGGCATTTCTGGATCGGATAAAGTCACAGGGTAAATTAAGATAGGAGGTGGCTCATGTCAGCAAGTCATGACCGGGTTCTGGCCGCATTGGAACTGCGCGAACCGGATCGTGTCCCAACACTGGATGTGATGGAGGAATACTCAAATATTTATGAGATTTTAGGAAAAAAACCACTGCCCCTGGGATTTCTGTTCAGTCATCAGTATACGGGAAAGGTGGTGAACAAGGTTGCCCCATTGATCAATAAATTACGAATATTTGATTCTGAGATGGATAAATTTTCCTATGATCGCACGGCTGCTGCGATAAAAATGGGATATGATTCCGCCTGGGTAATGCATGTTCCCATATGGCGGGTTCGTGATTCTAAAACTGCGGTGGACGTTTATGGCAGGTATTATGATTTTAACATCGATAAAAAAGGGAATCTGGTGACGCCCATGTATAAGGGCGGGCTGATCACCAGCCCTTCCGACTGGGACGATTGGGATAAAAGGGGGATATTTGATCTGCCGGGTCGGGCCAATGCCGTCTTTTCCCGGATTCAGAAAGATTTTGGCGATCAGATTTTTATTTTCGGTTCCTTCCTTTACGGTCTATTCGAGAATTGCTGGCAGCCATTGGGGTTTGATCGATTTTCGATTGCTGTCCGAAAGGACAGCGATTTTATTCGGCGCATGATCAAATTTTATGAAAACCACTATTGTCTCATGTTGGAAGCATGGGCAGATGCCGGCTTGCCCGGGGTAGTTTATAGTGACGATATGGCTTACCATTCCGGTCCTATGCTGAATCCCCGACTGATGGAGCAATTCTATGGAGATGCATTACGACGAATTACAGAAACCGCCCATAAACTTGGCATGAAAATCCTGGTGCATTCGTGCGGAAACGTGTACAAGCTGCTCAACTGGTTTGCAGACTGCGGATTTGACGGGGTCCACGCCCTGGAGCCCACCGCCGGTGTTGAGCTGGGGACTGCAAAGGAGATGGTTGGAGACCGCCTTTGCCTGGTGGGAAATATAGACATCACTCACATCCTGGTAAACGCCCGGAAAGAGGAGGTCTTTGAAGCTGTTCGGGCTAGTATCAAAGCCGCAGGTCAGGGCGGAGGATATATTGCAGCCCCCACAAACAGCCATGAGGATATGGGGATTTCACAGCTTCGCTGGATGATTGAAGCTGTCCGGAAATTTGGATCCTATCCTTTGTCCGAAGAGGATTGTTGACAAGACAGCTGTTATGAATAAGGCCGACACAGGGGATAGAAAATGACTATGGACGGTATGATTCCATCTCCATACTTTTTGGTGGTTCTTTTTTTTATTGTTGCATTTACATATTCATCTGTAGGCCTCGGCGGTGGATCGTCATACACAGCATTGATGGCAATTTTCGGTATGAATACCCTGGCAATACCGATGATCTCCTTATCGCTTAATTTGGTTGTCACATCCATCGGCAGCTTCAATTTTATTAGAAATAGACATGGCAGAATTGGCCTTATCGTACCATTTCTTATTTCCTCAATGCCGATGGCATATATCGGCGGCGCCCTTAAGCTCCCCAAAGAAATTTTTTATTGGCTGCTTCTGCTGTCTTTGGTTTTTGTTGCTGCCCGCATATATTTTTGGAAAAATACAAGCCTTAAACTGAATATCGGGCCAAAAAGGAAAGTACTCATCCAGCTCCTTTCCGGGGCTGTGTTTGGTTTGGTTGCAGGCATTGTCGGCATTGGTGGCGGTATCTATCTTATTCCTTTAATCATCATTCTGGATTTAGGCACTGAAAAAGAAGCGGCTACTTGCGGGGCTATATTTATTTGGCTCAATTCTTTTTCAGGGCTGCTATCCCGCCTTCAGTACAATGCCATTGATTTGACAAATTATATCCCCTTAATCATCGCAGTTTTAGCCGGAGGCACACTGGGTTCATTTCTGGGGTCGTTTAAATTTTCTCCCAGGACAATGGAAAAAATACTGGGTTCCGTTATTATCGTGGCGATATTTTTTTTAATCAAAAAAATAGTGTCAATTTAGCCGGTGAATCTGACCCAACTTACTTGTACATGCCCTGATTTTAATTCGCTCAATTCGAAAGCATCTGGATAAAGCATCCGCTGCTGCCGTCACCTGCCCCCCCGTCCTGCCCTGCAGCAGGTTTATCCAAACCGTCGTCAGATGTAGCAGAGCTTTCAGCGTTAACCTGACGTTCGATCTCGCCGGCTGGCTTTCCGTTTTCATCGGTAACATTATACAGAATTTTATAATTTCCCTGGACAGGAAATGTGTAAGCACCATCTGCCGCTACACTGTCCGTAATGTCATCGCCATTTGCGTCTACAATTGTAGCAACAATGGCATCGCTGATATCGGTGGGCGCAAAAAACATGTGGAGGATGTCTTCACTGAAAGGTATTGTCGTACCGCCTATGCTCACAATTCCATTTGAATCGGGCTTGATGATGATGCCCATATAGTCCGCCGTTGCAGTGGCTCCCGGGTCTTCATATCTCTCGCCTGCCGTGACCGCAACCATTCTGTCCCAGACCAGGGAGAGGGTGGGGGCGGCTCTGTCCTCCTTGTCCAGATCAAGAATCAGCTCGATGTTTTCCAATCCAATGGGAGCGGGCATGATGCCGGTCAATCCCTCTTCGCCGGTGTTCAGCGTTATGGCTACCCGGTGCTGAAACAGAAGGTCGGCGATGTCTTTGAGGCCAAGGCCTATAAGGATTTTGAGCTCTCCATTGATCGGCGGGGCGCCCTCTATCATCTCCACGCCATCGAGGGTGAGGATGATGATGATCCCGGGGGCATCGAAAGATCCTGGTTGTATTTTAATTTTCATGCCGCTATTTTCCGTATCTTCCGCAAGGGTTTCGTAGGCTTCGGGATCGATTTCCGTGCTGCTGGCGGCTTTAAGTGTTTTGAATAGAACCGTTTCAAGGGAATTTGAGGGGCTGTCCGGTCGATTCGCTGCAGATGCGTTTTGAGCACCCCAAAAAGAAGACATTCCTGAAATCAGGAAACAGCTTGCTGCCATGAAAAAAATTTTATGCGTTTTCAGCATGTTTTGTGCTCCTTATCTTATTCAGACCAATAATACAGTTAGTGTCCATCCACGAATCTCTTTTGGACGCTTTTCAGTTTCTAATCCCTCCGGCTTTATTTGTCAATTTCAGTTTCAATGGTCTCTATGACAAGGTTCGGATCAGCCGCGATTTCTTCTTCGGTGAAAAGCATGGGCCGGAATTTACTTTGCGAGAAGAGCCATGTCTGATCGGCGAAGTGATCCGAATCCGGATAATTTGACTGAGAGTAAGTGATGAGCCCCTGGGCTTTGGGGCCGTCGTCGGTAAATTCCACTGCATAGACAAGGCTTGTCCCGTAATTGAAGAAGTAGCCCTCGCTGTGGAGCCCCGTAAATTGGTTGATCACATTCCCGGCGGCCCGCATGGGATAGAGGGTCCTGTTCCCAAAGAAGCCTGACGGGCCCGAGTACATGGTCATATTGAAAACGCCGAGTCCGCCCAGACCACCATGGAGGGGTATCTTTTCATCCCCCCTGTAGGCAAATTGAATCTCGCCAAGCCTGGCATCAAGGGAGATGCCGGCAGTTTCCAGATCACGAACAGCCAGGGCAAGACATGCCAACACCGGGTCCGGACCATTCTCAGGTACAGGGACAAGGCCGCTAGGCGTTGTCACCGGTTGGTCTTTGTCAAAGGAGGTGGCAAAAAGATCCCAAGTGAAATGGCTGCCGAACTCCCTGAAGACATGGGCGGCAGTACTGTCCAGTTTCACGCGACCGTCCCATTTTTCAAGCGCGCTGCAGGCCGGAACGATATCTACGGATTCTCCGGAATCGAGTTCTACCATTTTAATCCCTTCACGAGGGCAGCGCTCGAGGAGCTGGTCATATACCAGTTCGCCCAGGAGCATGCGATCGCTGAAGAGCGCTTCCCTGATTTCATCGGCCGAAAAACGACCGTCAGCACCCGCCGAATCCTTGAGAAGTTTCAGGCCCATGCGGGTTCTCAGACTCCTGGGTGTTTTTTCGGGACCGAATAAAGGGGAGTATCCTTCGAGCGGTTCTTCGGGATTTGTGAGCCAGTGGCTGTTATTGGAGTTGGCGATAAAATCTCTACGCAATAGTTTTGGCGCCTCGTATTCCTTGATGCCGCCCTCACCATCGATTCCTTCAAAAGGCACCAGGCCGGGCCCGATGTCTCCCTGCCATTCATACATGGAATCGCTGCCGTTGAGCAGCACGATACCCATGTTGTTCAGGGTGGATGTGAGGAGATCGTTTTTAAGGGACAGCTTGAATCCGTCAATCGCTTTCCGACTCAGTTTCGGCACCCGTGTCCCGTCGACATAAAAGGCATTTCCTTTATCGTCGGCATACATGGTGTTCACCCAGGGGATGCCGTTGTATTCTTTAAATACGGTTTGGAATTCATCCAGATTGGCAGCTTTGGCCATGGCTATCCACTGACTTACCAGTTCGAAATTGTGTTTGTTCGCATCCTTGATGGTGTAGGCGGTTTTATAATTCCAGTTCAGAATCGGGGGAAACGCAAACATCAGGCCGTAGTGGGAACTGTAGATGGTGCGGCTCTCATCCTTGAGCGTGCCATCCGGCTGCAGGATCTGGATGGTAATATCCCGGTGGGTCATCTCCCGTATTTCATCGTCGTACATATAAGTGGTTGGATACCCTTCAGCCAGATCCAGTTTATACAGGGTAAAATGATTGGAGGCTGCCACCGTATGGGCCCAGGCGATGTGTTCGTTGAACCCCATGAGGACCCCCGGGACACCGTAAAGTGCTCCGCCGTGAATGTTCGTCACTCCGGGAATGGTGAGATGGCTTTCATAAAATTTAAGGGGGCCGGTATGAGGGAAATGGGGATTGGCGAGGAGGGCGCCCCTGCCGGTCTCTGTCATGTCCCCGCCGATACCCCATCCGTTACTGCCCAGGGGGAGTTTTTTAAAGTTCGGGAGGCCCATCAGCGCTTCCGCTATTTCTGCCGAATCAGTGAGACTCTCCTCTTTCAGGCTGGCGAGAGACCTTTTTGCATTCGGCGGTGCTGCGGCCAGGAGATAGGGCAGAACTCTCTCGCTGCTTGCAAGAAAAGAGAGGCTGAGATAGTAGGCCAGGAGATCGATTTCATCGATGGGTTTTACCCAGTCTTGCCCTCTGCATTCCGGAGATAGACCCTCTATTCCAGCCTCAGAAAGAAACTTGTTATAACCGGCTGCATAGGCGATGAGAATACCCTGTTCCTCCTTGCGGAGTTTGTCGAAATTGTCCCTGGCATCCTGATAAACGTTGAGCGCCTTGTAGCCGAAGTCACTGGTGATATTCTTGTCATTGTCCCCGGGCCCGAAATACAGGGAGCGTTCGCTGCGGACTTTGATGATCTGATCCGCCAGGATACACAGGCTGTCTCTGGCAAATACATATCCCTGCCCAAAGGCCGCGTTCTTGAAATTTACGGCCTTGATGTGGGGAACCCCGTAGCTTGTCCACCGGATTGTGGCGGATAAGGTTTCTTTGGTTCCCATGGGCTCATCGATCCCCGTATCATCAGTGGTGACACTGCTGCCGCCGGTTCCCACAATGACCGAAAAACCCATGACGATAACCGCAGACAAGAAGATAAATTGCAGTCCTTTATCAAACCATTTTTTATTCCTCTCCATCCGGCTCTCTCCCTTTTGATGTCGTGTTTGTCCAATTGCTTTGGAAAAATGAGTTATCGTTATATAGCAAGAGGTTCTATTATCGCGCGCTTTTCATTAATAAACACTGTTTGCCAATGTGTTACCCATATCACTAAATAATGGAAATATCAATCCTCATGTTCTTTAAGGGTGCAATTAAAACTGTTGGTTTACGCCTGAGATGATGGCGTCCTGTACACAGTGCTCCTGATCAAACAGGATTTGTTCTATGAACAAAAAAATAAACCCCATCCTTGCCGTTTACATGTTTTGTCGAGTTTTGGGGTGCGAAATTTGAGTGATTAAGATTAAGATTGGGAGCTGG
>JAUXCK010000296.1 GCA_030618925.1 Desulfobacteraceae bacterium | reverse complement strand
GCACTAATAACCCCTCCGCCGTTAATCTTATACGATTACAGCTACCACAAAAATCTTCTTTATGAGGTTCTATAATCCCAAAACTATGTCCACCTTTTAAATCATAATATCTAGCTGGAGACATCTTATCATCTTTTGGTTGTGAAAATTCATATTTCTTTTTTATTATGTTTAGAATATCATCTGATTTTAAGCCTTCTATCTTTTGGTCTGCTTGGGTGTTTTCCATATATTCTATAAATCTTATTTTTACACCTAATTCTTTTGCATACTCTATTAAATCACATATTTCATTATCATTAATGCCTTTAATAGGAACTGTATTTAATTTAACTTCAAATCCTAAATCAAGAGAAGTTTTAATTCCTTTTAGCACTTTTGGTAAGACAGACTTTTGAGCTATCTTTTTTGCCTTTTCTTCTATTAGAGTATCTATTGATATATTTAATCTTTTAAGTCCTGCTACTTTTAAAGGCTTTGCTAAAATTTATCTAAAAAATAGTGAAGAGGAGAGGGCGATATCACAGTACAAGGCTGTTCTTGAGAAGAACCCAAGGCAAACCGGCCCGAACATGCTTATCGGGACAATCTATGACATGCTGGAACGCTATGACCTTTCCGAAAAATATTATCGTGAAGCGCTGAGTATTGATCCTGATTTTGCACCTGCAGCCAATAATCTGGCATACCTTCTGGCACAGCAGGACAGGGATATTGATGTTGCACTGGGATATGCTCAACAGGCAAAAGAGAAGCTGCCGGATGATCCCGGGGTTATGGATACGCTCGGGTGGATATACTATAAGAAAGGATTTTATGACAGCGCTATCAGTGAGTTGAATGAAAGTTTGAAACAAATACCGGGAAATCCGATCGTGCATTATCATCTTGGCATGGCGTATTATAAGAAAGGGGAACCTCTTCTGGCAAAAAAGGAATTGCAGGAAGCCCTCCGGCTGTCTGATCATTTTTCTGAGGCAGATAATGCCAGACGGATTGTATCTGAGTTATAGGAACTGAACCGGGCGGTTCGAAAGTTCAAAGGAGAAAAGTGTTCAATTTAAGACAGGGCCGGGAGAATCATGCGATTTTTTCCATTTAAAATCCTTATTTTATGTATCCTTTTACCACCTGTTGTTTATATATTTTCGGTTCAGAAAATAGAACAGCGGCTCAACGTCGCTTATACCGATGGGATCAAAGATATTTACACAGGAAATCCAAGATTGCTCCTGGAGGGGAGTATCAGTCTAAAAGATGCACTGGATAGGAATATTACCCGATATTTGGGGAGCAGGAAACTGGCGCCATGGGGTGTGACGCCGAGTGTCGCGGTTACGACAAAACAAGGGACGATACTGTATCCCCCTGTTTTTGAGGAATCCGTTCAGTCCATGACGTCTCCTGATCCAATGAAGGTGGCGGCAGGCAATTACAAACTCATGAATGAAGGCCTGGTGATCCATGTAAATGTAAAGCTCGAACACAATACACCCCTGACAAGTCTAATCCTTATGATGACCATTGGGGGTTCCCTTTGTGTGCTGTTCGTGTTTTACCGGGCCGGCGTCAGGAAGGCCTTGTGGGCGGATCAGGAGAAATCCCGGGAGATTGAGCGACTGCTTGAGCAGGAAGAGGACTACGAAGAACAGGTGGAGACAGTAAGGCAAAAGAGGGAGGAATTGGAAACACGGTTCGAAACATTAAAAGAAGATCTCGATAAAGAAAAACAAAAAGCTGTTCGCAACGAAGATGGCATGATCGAAGAGATTGTTCACCTCGAACGGGAAATAGATAAAAATATCACATTGCAGCAGGAACAGAAAAAGGAAATTGATCAGTTAAGTGTGCAGATAGTGGATTTTACGAAGAGCAACCAGAGGGACATGAGACAGTTGTTTAAGGCTTCAAGCGCGGTCAGGAAAAGATTCGAGACACTATATAAGAATGTTATTGTCCATAAAAAGGCGATAAGCGGATTTTGCAGTCTTTCGGAAGATATGAAAATTAAAGGGGAAGAAGTGATTCACCAGATTAATGAAAATTCCGAAAAGGTGCAGATTAAACGGAAAGTGTTCAGCAAAAGAGGCCGGGAAACTGTTCTGGAAGTCATTTTCGCTTACAAGGGCCGCCTCTATTTTCGTCAATCAAAATTGAAGGGGGTTGAAATTTTATCCATCGGCACTAAAAATTCACAGATGAAAGACCTTGAGTTTCTTGATAAATTGCCGTCCGATTGATCCCCTTTAATCCTCCTGAACCTCCAGCATCGAACGTCCATCCTCAATCCGTTGCAATACACCAAGGGTTTTACGCATGGGCAGTTCTCGAAAAAGCCCTGATGAGAGAGCAAGGCGGTAGACCTGGTATGGCGCCTGTCCGCCTTCTTCAGGATTTTTAAATATATCATGGATCAGGAGAAAGCCGTTCGGCAGGATGTGTTTTGCCCAGCATTCATAATCATTGACTGCTGCCTCATAGGAATGGCCGCCATCAATGAAGACCATGCCGAGTGGTGTTTTCCATGAACGGGCAGCCACATCTGATTTGCTGACAATCGGAACCACAGTATCTTCTATGCGGGCTTTTTCCAGAGTTTCCCTGAAAACATTGAAGGTGTCCATTTGGAACTGCCTGTAATCAAAGAGCTCAGGATCAAAATATTCTTCACCCGGTTGTTGCTCTTCTGACCCCCTGTGATGATCAATGGAAAAGAGGGTGCTGCTTTTTTCCCGGCAGGCGCTGCCGATGTAAATCGCTGACTTTCCGCAGTAGCTTCCGATTTCGAGACAGGGCCCAAGTTTGCAGGCCGTAAGGGCTGTATGGTAAAGGTGAAGACCTTCGTCATGATCAAGAAATCCTTTTACATTGTGAATCAGGGTTTCATTCAATTTCATCATATCCTCTAACCAACACTTCGCGGGGTTTAACACCGTCTGAGGGACCGACGATACCCTCTACTTCCATGATTTCAATAATACGGGCAGCCCGGTTATAGCCAATTCGTAAATGCCGCTGGACCATTGATATGGATGCCTGTTTCTTTTTTGTGACCAGCGCTACTGCTTCATCATATCGATCGTCATGTTCCAGTTCATTCCCGTTTGTTTCATTTTTTTCCCGGGGCTTGGTGACATTTTCATCATAATCCGGTTGCTTCTGCTGTTTCAGGAAAGAAGTGACATTGCTCAGTTCCTGTTCTGAGATGTAAGCCCCATGAATTCGTTGAAGCTTGGCCGTTCCCGGCGGCTGGAACAGCATATCACCTTCACCCAAAAGATTTTCAGCCCCGTTTGTATCCAGAATCGTTCGAGAATCGGTTTTAGAAGCGACTTGAAATGAGATACGGGTGGGAAAGTTTGCCTTGATAATCCCGGTGAGCACATCTACGGATGGCCTTTGGGTCGCAAGCACAAGGTGGAGCCCGGCAGCCCGGGCCATCTGGGCCAGACGGGTGAGTGCCACTTCCACATCCCGTGAAGCAAGCACCATCATGTCTGCCAATTCATCTATAATAATGAGAATAAAAGGCAGCTTTTTATCGTCCGGTGCGTCTCCTTTCTTTTTTGCTCTTTCTAATTTGTTATTATACTCGGTGATGTTTCGACAATTTTGTTCAGACAGAAACTCATACCTTCGGTCCATTTCATGCACAGCCCAGTGCAGGGCATTGGTAGCGGTTTTCATATCAACCACAACGGGTGTGATCAAGTGGGGAATCCCGTTATAAGCGGTTAGCTCAATCCGTTTGGGGTCAACAATAATGAGTTTGACATCCTCGGGTGTTGATTTATACAGCAGGCTGGTGATCATGGCGTTCAGCCCGACACTTTTACCGGCACCCGTGGCACCGGCGATGAGCAGGTGGGGCATTTTGTCGAGTTCTGCCACGATGGGGGCGCCCACGATATCTTTGCCAAGGCAGACTGTCAGGGGTGATTTTGAGTTCTGAAAGACCTCGGAGGCAATAATGTCTTTCAGATTGACAAGTTCGCGTGTGGCATTTGGGATTTCAATGCCGATAACAGCCTTTCCCGGAATCGGGGCGACGATCCTAATGCTAATGGCCCGAAGCGCAAGGGCAAGGTCATCCGAAAGGTTTACAATTTTATTGATTTTGACCCCTGGTGCCGGTTTATATTCAAAAGTTGTAATGACCGGCCCGGGTGAAACCGCAACCACTTTTCCATCCACACCAAAATCGTTTAACTTTTTTTCCAGCATCATCGATTGCATTCGTAGATTTTTAGCGTCTACAGTGTTGGGCCGGGGTTCTGGATTATCCAGAAAACGAATCGAGGGAAGCTCAAAATCCTCTGCACGGCGCATGAATTCGAACTCTTCCTGTTTGGGCCTGGGGGTGCTCTTTTGTGTTTTGATATTCAGAGGCTGAGCCTTTATTTCCGGCGCCTTTTTTTTGGATTTAGGCGGTTTGGGTTTCGGAAGCGCCTTCTTTTTTTCCCGCCTTGCTTTCCAGATAGTG
>JAUXCK010000345.1 GCA_030618925.1 Desulfobacteraceae bacterium | reverse complement strand
GATGGGACTTTTCGGGTATGGCGCGCAAAAGAAAATCGTAACGCCTTCAGAAAACGTATCCCCTGAATTGGAGGAGGCGATTAAAGAATTGGCCGCCGATAATTGTATTGGGTGTGAATCGTGCTGGGCCATTGCCGAAAAAGCCGGCTGCTCCAAACTGGAGGCCTCAGGGGCGTGTGAAACACTCAAGATTAAAATTTTTTCATGCCAGCTCGGGGCATTTTAAACAAGCCGGTGAAAAAGAGTTAAAAAAAGACGCAGCACGGGTTTTAAAAGGCCTTGACAATACTTTTCGGAAGACCTATAAAACTTATGAGCATATGCTCATAAGTTTTAGTGGTTGAACTTATACCCAAAAAAGAACTTTTGGACGCTTTTTTAAAGGAGGCCATTATGAATACCAGCAGAGACTGGGAAAAACCGATTCGAAGGCTTGAGTTGTTAATGCGGCTTAAAGCGTTTCCCGTGGCATTTAAGCTGTTTGAAAGCAAAGAGGCGTTGAGTGACATTCCCTTTATCCGGCGGGTGAAGCACAAATCCACCCTCTGTCAGCTCATCAATCTCGTAAAAGGGTTTGACTGGACGGTGGGAGCGGAGCTTGATGATTTCATGTCTGTCATGTGCCCCTCAATCATAGGATTGACGGATATCCCCGAGTTCATGAAGGACGGGACCTTCCGGAGTATTGTCTGGACAAAGAGCAGGGCGGACGGTAAAAAGTATGAAAATGGCGTCCCCCGTATTCCCACCGGAAAATACGAGGCTGTCGCAATGGCCCCACTGGTTTACAATCCGTTTGATCCGGATATTGTTTTGATTTACGCCAACCCGGCTCAGATGATGTTATTGATTAATTCACTTCAGTTTGAAGATTACGAAGTCATGCAGTTTTTTTGTGTGGGAGAATCTTCATGCTCGGATGCCATTGCCCGGTGCTACAATACCGGCAAGCCATCCTTGACCATTCCCTGTTACGGAGAGCGGCGCTATGGCCATGCCCAGGACGATGAGCTTGTCATGGCCATCCCTGCCGGCTTGATAGACAAGGCACTAAATGGAATGGAGGCCCTGTATAAGCGGGGAATCCGGTATCCCATCAGTTATGCGGGCGCAGAAACCGATATAACACCTGCCTTTCCCGCGGCATATGGTGCCGAAGCCATGATAACGGCCCTTAAGGGAGATGACAACCGGATGCTCCTGGGTGTCACCGGCAGCATTGCCACAGGAAAATCAACGGTTGCTGAAATGCTTGAGGAACTGGGCGCCCCCATCATCGATTTTGATGTATTAAGCAGAATTGTCGTAGAGCCGGATAAGCCGGCCTGGAAGGAAATTGTTGCGTATTTTGGAGAGCAGGTCCTGCTTGAAGATAGAACGCTGGACAGGGAGAAACTTCGCGAAGTTGTTTTTCAGGATATGGAGAAAAGAAAGAAACTCGAGAGCTTTACGCACCCGGGAATCGGCGAGGAATTTTTAAAACTGGTTGAGAAGTATACCAGCGACAGGCCTGATGCCATCATACAGGTCGTGGTACCGCTTTTGATCGAAACCAGCATGCAGGCAATATTTGATAATCTTCTGATGGTGTATCTGCCGGAGAAGGAGCAGGTAAAGCGTCTGATCGCGCGGGACAACATCACCGAAGAGCTGGCCATGAAAATTATCACGGCTCAGATGCCTGTGGAGGAGAAGAAAGGGTACTGCAACCTGACAATCGATAATTCAGGATCTATTGAAGACACACGCAAAAAGGTAGGCGATCTCTGGGAAGAACTGAAAAAAATTCAACAGGATCAAATTAAAAAAAAAGCAGCCCTCTAAGATAACCATGGAATACCGGAATTACAGGAGAATAAGATGACGATTAAATTTTTGAGAAGCAAGATCGTTGAAGTTGAACCAAAACCTGACGGCAGTCTTGCCGTGTCATGGCGTCTTACGGATGATTTATTGAAAGCTGAAGTCGAGTTGACGGTTCAACCGCCGGAGCTGGAAATTCTCGAAGCCAGTGCCAAACTGGAGAGATTCCTGCCACAGGGCGGTCAGGATGCAGCCGATATCATTGAAAAGATTGAAGGTGTGAGCATCGGTCAGGGCCTCCGGAAGATCGTACGGGGATTGGTGGGCGGACCGGACGGGTGTCCCCTGCTTGCAGAGGCTGTTCTGGAGTGCTGTAACGCGGTGATACTCCATTTTACCCGTCCTGGAATTGAGCTGGGGGAAGGCATTACCGATCCTGATGAAATGCTGGCCGGCATCAGAGCCATGGTCCAGACAAACCCGAGGCTTGTGAGAAGCTGCATATCTTTTCAGGACGACAGCCCGATAATGAAGGGTCTTAATCTTTAAGGCCCTTAACTTTTAAGGAGAGTGGTATGATTACATTTCATCGAAGCCAGATCATTGGTGCTGAATTCCTTGATGAGGATACCATCCGTTTTAACGGGATACAGGAAGATCATATATATGGCATGGAAATCGCTATGGAAGTCCGTATCGGTGATGGTGAAATTTTAAAGATTGACGGTAATATGAAACGGTACACCAATTTTGTCTGCCCCCAGGCCATACCGGTTCTTCAGACAGCAGTCGGTCTGTCTTTGCGCGAGGAAGGGTGGGATCGAACGGTCATGCGTGAGATCGGGCGCAAGGGGTGTGAACACTTTGCCGAAATCGTTATTGAATGCGGGCGGTGCCTGGATCAGGCCCTCATGTCCAGAGACCTTGCCGCTGCAGTCAAGGAAGACCCGACCCTTGATCAGGATGCCTATCTCAGTGCCCGGGTGACATAAACCACAGCGCCCGGTTGACAAAGAGGTCATGCAGATTTTTATTGCCGGATCAGGCGGAACGCCGGACACCCGACGTTCAATTTCCAATAAGGAGTCGCTTCGCGCCCATATATACTTGACCGGGCGAAGCGATTCCTTCCTTCGGCATTCGATGTTCAAGCCCTTAGAACAGAACCCAGCCCCTACCAGTGCCCCTCAACATTTGCCTGACCGGAAAAAGATACTTTTCCATCAATAAAGGCCTTCACTGCATCCCTGACAGAGCCGCTGACATCATTTGCCACCTTTATTTTTGCAGCCTCAAGGGTTTTGAAGGCATTGGGCCCGCAGAATCCTGTTAACAGGACTTCAGCGCCTTTGTCGCTTACCATGCTGGCCGCCTGAATGCCGGCCCCCTTAAAGGCGTTTACATTTTCTTTGTTGTCAAGTGTTTCAACCTCAAGGGTGTCTGTGTCAACAACCAGGATGTAGGCGGCCCGCCCGAACCGGGGGTCGACCTGGGCATCGAGGTCCGTGCCTTTTGATGTGACAGCTATTTTCATTGGTTACGCCTCCTGTGGTTAAGAGTTCATACTGCCGCCGCCGCCGCCGCAGACCTGGTCATCTGTTATCAAAATGAGATTCCCTCCGATCAGATCTTCCACAACCGGTTTGATGTCAGGGCGCTCAGCATCATGATAAACATCAATGCCCACCTGCCTGAATCCCATCAGCGGCCGCATACCGATCCCGCCCACGATTAAGGCATTTACATTGTGCCCTGCCAGGAAATTCACCGGAACCATGCATCCTCCCTGGACATGCTCCTGGTTGGCAACTGTTGTTACATTTTTTATTTTTCCTTCTTCTACATCCACCAATGTGAATACATCGCAGTGGCCGAAATG
>JAUXCK010000373.1 GCA_030618925.1 Desulfobacteraceae bacterium | reverse complement strand
TTGCTGCAGAAGCCTTTCTATTGTATACATTCTTGTCCCTTTCACGACATACCGGCCTGTAAAAAAGGAATAAAAAATAGATGATGTTATTGTTTTACGCCACAAAAAAGTGACCAAATGAATCAAACCGCTTTAAATGAACTCATACAGAAAAGGGAGATGCTTATTGCCGGCTTTCTCAACAAAGCTGAGCCTGATTTTCTTAATCAGCATGCCCGGATTTTTGATGCGTATTTCTGCAGCAGCGCACAAAACAGCCCTACGGGCATTCAAATTGTAACCAGCGGAAAACCTTATGCCGTCATTGCGCTTGGCGGATTTGGCAGAATGGAGCAGTGTGTCCACTCAGACATCGATCTCCTTTTTCTTTTCAAAGACAACGTCCCTGATGAAACAGAAGGATTAATTCAGGAAATGATTTATCCATTGTGGGACCTGAGCCTGGAAGTTGGTCATGCGACCCGATCCATTAATGAGTGTCTCGCCATTGCCAGAGATGATTTTGAAGTTCTGACGTCCCTCATGGATGCCCGTTATATTTGCGGAGATCATGGGCTCTATTCTGATCTCATGAAGCGACTGAGAAAAAAGGTGATACGACCCAAATCAAAAAAAATTGGCGCATGGCTCATCGAATCAAGCAATAATCGGCATAAGCGTTTTGGAGATTCAACCTACCTGCTGGAGCCTCATCTTAAGGAAGGACAGGGGGGACTGCGGGATTATCACACCATGCTATGGATGACGCACATCAAAACCGGTCGAAAACTTCACCGGGGCCTGGAATATGACGGTTATCTATCAGGAGATGAGTTTGATGCGTTAGGACAGGCACTTTCCTTTGTATGGAATGTTAGAAATCGACTGCACCATATGGCCGGCAAACGATGTGACCGGCTCCATTTTGAATATCAGGTTAAGCTGGCAGATATCATTGAAATCGAAAACTCGGACCGCCATCAGCCGGTAGAACGATTTTTGGGAATGCTTCATCATAAAATGGAACTCATCAAGCAACAGCATCTGATCGTTCTCTCTGAACTTATGGGTGATAAAAAATTCGGGTTTATCAGAAATATTTTTAGCAGGCATTCTCCTATCCGTGGAATTCATGTCAAAAATAACTTGCTCGGTTTTGATTCCCCGGAAGCGGTCCTTCAGACACCTTATCTTCTCCTGAATATATTTGAGGAGAGCCTCAGACTGGGGCTGCCCTTGAGCGCCAGAGCAAAACGGATTGTAAAAGAGCTCTCGCACCTCGTGGATGAAAAATTCAGATCATCCCCTGCCACCCTTGACGCTTTTGAAAATATTCTGGTCACAACCACCCCCCCCCTCGATGTGCTGAACGAGATGATGAACACGGAATTTCTCACCTGCCTTTTCCCGGAGTTGAGAGAAATTGTGCATCGGATTCAGTATGATGAGTACCACCTGTATCCTGTTGACAAACACTCTCTGCTCACAGTTCAAACCCTAAAACAATTCAGTGTGCTGACTCGGGCCAAAGACCATAAATTATACAAAGCGCTTTATGATGACATCCCTGAAAAAAAGCTCCTTCTGTGGGGAGCACTTTTTCATGATATCGGCAAGGGGGTGCCGGGTGAGGGGCATTCTCAAATGGGCGCAAAAATTATCAGGCCCGTGCTTAAAAGAAGTGGTTTCGGATCTGATGATATTGACACCGTTTCTTTTTTGATCCAGGAGCATCTATTCCTGATAAAAATGGCAACCCGAAGGGATATTAACGATGAGCAGACCGCCCTTTTCTGCGCCCGAAAAATAAAAGACGCCCATCGCCTGAAAATGCTTTTTCTTCTTACGGTTTCGGACGCCATGTCTACAGGGCCAAAAGCATGGAACGATTGGAATGCATCACTCTTGAGGAATCTGTTTCTGAAAGTTTTAAAAATTCTCGAAAAAGGAGAGTTGGCGTCAACTGAGGCCGTAGAAGTTGTGGAAAACAAAAAGCGGAAAATCCTCTCTTCAGCAGCATCGCCTGACGAAAGACTTTCCATGAGCACAATTCTTACCGTCATGTCTCCCCGCTATCTGCTTTATGTGCCATCAAACGATGTCCTTAAACACATAAAAGTATACTCGCGTTTGAAAAATTTGAATTTCGTACTGGATGTTGAAAAAGATGCTGCCTCGAGCACAAGAACCGCTACTATTTGTGCCCGGAATCGACCGGGGCTGTTTTCAAAAATCGCTGGTGTTCTCACCCTGAATACCCTCAACATTCTTGATGCCCGGATTTACACCTGGCAAAATAATATTGCACTTGATATATTTAAAGTGACACCCCCCGCAGATCAGATTTATGAGCATACAGTTTGGCGCCGTGTAGAAGAAAATTTAAAGGCTGCCCTATCCGGCGAAATCGACCTTTCCGACCTGCTCCATGTTAAAATGCACGAAAACAGGATTCAGGGCCCACGTGTCAGGCAGAGGCCCCACCAGATAAAAATTGATAATGACGGCTCCAGCTTTTTCACTATTATCGAGGTCTTTACCTATGATTTTCCAGGGCTTCTTTTCAACATTACGAATGCTCTTTTCAAATGCCGGCTGGATGTTCAAATTTCAAAAATTGCCACTAAAGTGGATCAGGTTGTGGATATTTTTTATGTCCGGGATTTTCACGGTCAAAAAATCGATTCCCCCGATCATGTTGCAGAGATTAAAGCAGCTGTTGGAAAAGTTTTACAGATAAGCTCTCACTGAACCCTAACGTTGCATAAAAAAGATGGCGATAGTTTTAAAAAGCATTAAGAACATTGAGTCAAAGCTATTGTAGACACCCATCC
>JAUXCK010000019.1 GCA_030618925.1 Desulfobacteraceae bacterium | reverse complement strand
ACCGGGCTTGTGGTTTTAATTGCTGTGCCGTTTTGCATAATGATATCTTTTTTCACGGTGATCGGAATTCCCGCAGGGCTCATCATGGTTTTTCTTTACATCACTATGATATATATCAGCCGCATATATGTGGGACTCTGGATAGGCAGAAAACTTCTTGGGGGGTTTAAAGAATCTTCGGCCCCTATTTTCTTTTGGCCTTTTGTGACCGGGATGATTGTTCTGGGAATTTTATACTTTATTCCAGTATTGGGGTGGGGCGTGAGAATTCTTTCCCTTTTAATCGGTTTGGGCGCCATGTGGCAGGTGTTATGGAGTTTTTTCAAATCTCTCTCTCCCACCTCTCCGGCGGGTACCCGACAATGATGCATGTGGGTTGCGATCCATTCATAAGAACCCATCCGCGAATCTCTTTTGGACATGTTGCAGTTTTTATTTATGGATGGAAACTAGTTGACACCGTACTCCTTTAGTTTCAATTGCAGCGTTCGACGGCTGATGCCTAAAATTTCAGCAGTCCGGGTTCGATTCCCACCGGTGTCTTTCAGGGTCCTGAGAATCATTTCTTTTTCAATCTCTTTTAGTGATTTTCCGGCGGGTAAATTCATTAATTTCTCTCCTGCTGCTGCCTCTGCCGCATGAAGCGATTCGGGAAATTCCTCTGGGGTAATCATTTCCCCGCGCGCAAGGATAACAGCACGTTCGATCGTGTTCTCCAACTCCCGTATGTTTCCGGGCCAGTCATATCGCATGAGGAAATCCATTGCTTTAGGTGTGAGCCCCTTAATCAGTTTTTGATTTTTTTCGGCAAATTTTTTGAGAAAGAAATCGGTTAAAAGGGGGATGTCTTCCTGACGTTCGGCCAAAGAGGGGATGTCGATGTTTACCACATTCAACCGGTAAAAAAGATCTTCGCGGAGATGGCCTTTCTCAATTTCCTTCGTCGGGTTTTGGTTTGTGGCAGCCACAACTCTCGTATCTACTTTGATGGTTCTTGAACTTCCTAATGGATCAACTTCTCCCTCCTGAAGTACGCGAAGGAGCTTTGGTTGGGTTGCGGTCGGCATTGCGGAAATTTCATCCAGAAAAATCGTACCTGTATGGGCCGCCTGGAAACGACCCGGCCGGCTTGTTGTGGCGCCCGTAAAAGCACCTTTTTCATGACCAAAAAGTTCACTCTCGAGAAGTGTTTCAGGGAGGGCGGCGCAATTAACTTTAATAAAGGGTTTGTCTTTCCGTTTGCTGTTCTGGTGAACGGCATTGGCAATGAGCTCCTTTCCGGTACCACTTTTGCCGGTGATAAGAACAGTTGCATCTGTCGGTGCGACAAGAGAAACGATCTCATAAAGTTTTTGCATGGCAGGACTCCGGCCAATAATGTTCGAAAAATCAAAAGGGTCATCCGTGCGTCCCTTGAGATAGAGGTCTTCCTTTTCCAGCTGATTATAGCGTAAGGCTTTAAGAATCAGCATTTTGAGTTCTTCAATATCGAGGGGTTTGGTCAGATAGTCAAATGCCCCTGATTTCAAGGCATCTACTGCCGTGCTGACAGATGCATAAGCAGTCATTATGATGATCGGTATACCGGGACTGATCTGCTTGATTCTTTTCAGCGCTTCGATCCCTCCTATCTGGCTCATCCGGATATCCATGAGTATGACATCCACAAATTGATTTTCCACCGACGAGATGGCCTTTTTGCCGCTATCTGCCTGAAAAATTTCATACCCTTCAGCCGTTAAAACCGCCTCCAGCATCAAACGGTGAGATTCTTCGTCATCCACGACAAGTATTTTCGATTTCATTATTTTCCCTTACCAAGTGGTTGGGATGGTTCTACCGGAATTTGGATTGAAAATCGGCAGCCACCCGGTCTGCCCGGTGCCGGACTCTCAATGCTGATTTCCCCATTATGATTTTCAATAATTTTATGGACTATGGCCAGCCCGAGACCGGTCCCTTTTTCCCGGGTTGAATAGAAAGGTTCAAATATTTTTTTGTGTTGTTCTATTGGAATACCGGGCCCATCATCTTCCACCCAAATATTTAAACGGGAATCTTGCACGGCCAATTCAAAACCAAGTTCGATCCTGCCACCAGATTCCATCATTTGAACGGCATTCAACACTAGATTAAAGATTGCCGTTGTCATCTGGCTGACATCCAGCGGGACATCTGCCGGTTTTAAAGGAAATTTTTTAAGGAGTGTGATGCTGCGCGCATCCGCGTCAGCCTGAACCAATAAAATGGCATGCTCAATGAGCTTGGTAATATCTGCTGTCATCAAATCCGCTTCAAAGGGCCGGGCAAAAGTAATCAGGTCTGTTACGACGCTATTGATACGGTCCACTTCTTTAACCATGATATCCGCGTATTTTTTTTCATCGGGATGATTTTCAAGAACCTGTCTCAGAAGTTGGGCAAATCCTTTTATGGAACTTAATGGATTCCGAATTTCGTGGGCGACCCCGGCGGCCAGTTTCCCAATGGCGGCAAGTTTTTCAGTGCGTCTCACCTTATTCTCAAGTCGTTTAATTTCTCTCAAATCCCTCAGGACAATGACCGCCCCTGCACTAGTGCCGTTCTCCTCGAGGATTGGCGTCACACTGATGGCGATGGGTAATTTCTCTCCCGATTTCAAGGAGTGCTCGATTTCCCGCTCCAGAACAACAAAAGATTCGGTCAATGTATCCTCGATCCCACTCGATTGAAAGTCAATAATCTGATTAAGGTTTGTTCCAAATATGTCTGAGGCGTCGAGTTCTAACAATTCTAAAGCCAGGCGATTGAATGACACGACATTGCCGCCTTTATCAATGCCCAGCAGACCGTTGGCCATATGGTCTACGACTACTCTTGTATAATCCTGAGTTTGTTTCAGTGTTTTGTTTACAAGGTAGTAATTTTGGATAACAAAAATAAAAAATAACGCCCCTGTGCCAAGGGCCAAAACGATCCCTGCCATTATGATTGCATGGTGGAGATCGGCACGTCGGGCTTGTTCTATGGACTTCATGTTCATCCCAACGATAATGATGGCATCCTTTTTGGTTTGGAGAAACGCGCCGTCCTTTTTTTTGTTTTTATCTGGATGCAGATCAGGAGACGATTCAAAAGGGGAAAATTGTTTGGCCAGTTCGTACACTCGACGATCTCCCGGAAATTTCCGTATACGATAGATCGTTTTTTCCTTTCCAAAGTCAGAGGGTTTCGGCCAGTCCCAGACGTGGCTTTTATTTTCCGGGGAGAAGCCTGAGTGATGAATGATGTTGCCTTGGGGATCAATCAGGCAGATATGCGCCACATCTTCAATTTTCCCAACCTCCTGGATAAGGGTGCCCATGGGGTCTTCGTGTATCTGGCCGGCCATCGAACCGGCCCTGACAGCTGCTTCCAGTGAATAGATCAGCGCCATGCTGTAATCATGGATGAACGCCATGGCTTTCTCTTTATCCCGATCCAGATTCTGGTAAGTTGAGATACTTATCAGGGCAAGCAGCAGAATGACCACTGCCACAATGGATAGGGCTGGAAGAAACAACCTTCTGGGATGACGAATTTGCATAACACCATCTAAGGTAACTGCCGATTGAAATAATTTTTTCCGATAATTATTTTAACGACCAAATTTTTCGTGAGTTTTCGAGTTATGGCACCATTCCCCTTTTATCATACCCTCTATTATTTTAGCAATCCTCACTGCGTAATTTTAACGCACCTCCCCTCTATTTTTCCCTGAAACCGCGCAAAATTTTCGCGCCCTCATCCCTGTTTCAAGTTTGTCATATGGACCTCATCGGCGGTGAGATTTTTTCCAACGGTCAATCACATTGCGCCAGGTAGATTGAAAGACCTTATAATCTCAAATGAATAGCCAAAATACCCATATCGAAGACAGCGTGGTTGATTAACCGGAATTTTTATTTTGGCACACCCATTGCTCAAGTAAGACGATAGAAAGTGTCATTAATGTTGTGCCTCAAAGACGGAGGAAAAAAATGAAACGATGTTTAACCCATATATTGATGGTTCTTTTTTTGACATCAGCACCCATCATTTTAACAGTTTCCGGATCTCTGGCAGGTTCTCTCATCTGGGCGCCTGAACCTTTGGCCGGACTAATCAAAGAAGGACTGGCCCAAAACCGGGAACTTCAAAGCCTTGAATTAAAAGTGGCTGCGCTCGAGGAAGAAATCGATTTCGCGGGTTCCCTGGATGATCCTCGAATTGGTTTCGGCGTGCTGAATCTTCCAACCGACTCCTTTTCTTTCAGCCAGGAGCCCATGACGCAGAAACAGCTGTTCATTGCTCAAAAGTTTCCCTGGTTTGGAAAACGTGATCTTAAATCAAAACGGGCAGCCACCAAAGCGATCCGGGCGGTGGCTGTCCTGTCAGCCAAACGGCTGGATCTTGCCAGGCAAATCGCAGATACCTATTACGAGCTTGGTTTTGTTCAACGCCGCCAGGAGATCAATAAACGCCTGATCCAAATGGTGAAACAGCTCCTCAGGGTATCGGAAACAAAATACGCTGCCGGTCAGGGTCTTCAGGGCGATGTGCTACAGGCACAGGTAGAGATGAGCAAGCTGATGGATGAAGCAATCATGCTCAAAAAGATGTATCGATCCCTTGAAGATCAACTGAATGGGCTACTCAACCGGGATGGTTTTGAACCGATTTCCCTGCCAGATAGTATACTTCACCCGGATTTTACACTTGATCTGGAAGCTTTGAAATCTGTCGCGCTGAATAACAATCCCCAACTGTATATCAAACGGATGGACATCGATCTGGCGACCATCGAACATGATCTGGCGGGCAAGGCTTACTGGCCGGATATGGATGTAAAACTGGCCTATGGCCAGCGCGATGAAGATGCCATTGGAAGGGAGCTCTCTGATTTTATTTCTGCTTCAATGACAATGAATATTCCTCTTTGGCAGAATAAACGGCAGGACAAACAATTATCCGCTTCGGAAAATCGTAATCAGGCAGCCATTAAGTCCTACCAAAACCTCCTGAAGCGCCTGCCGCATCAGGTTGATGCCCAGGTAAATGAGATACAGGCCACAATCGAAAGTTATAATTTTTATAAACAGGCGATTCTGTTTCAGGCAAGGCAGTGGGCTCAGTCTTCCATGGCCGCCTATAAGGTGGGCAAGGTTGAATTTAATACCATGATGAATGCCCAGATCCAGGTGTTGCGGTTCGAGTTGAACGCTGAAAAATATCTGTATGAGATTTATCAAAAGCGGGCGAAGTTAGAAGAACTTCTTGGCGGCCCGATAATGGTTACAGAAGAAAAAGGAACATCATCATGAAACGATTCATTTCAATATTCATCATAGCCGTCTCTGCAGTATGCCTTGTTATGCTGTCGAAGGAAAGTTTCCCCCCATGGATTTCTGCGGGTTTTATACCGGAATCAATAGCAATATCATCAATCGCAAACGCTGCAGAGAAAGGATTGAAAGCCGGCATGATAGATCCCAAAACCGGAAAGAAAATTAAATACTGGGCCGCACCCATGGATCCTAAATATATCCGAAATGAACCCGGAAAATCCCCCATGGGAATGGACCTGGTGCCAGTATACGAGGAAGAGGGTGATGAGAAGGAACCCGCCTCTTTGATCCGTATCGATCCGGTCACGACCCAGAATATGGGGGTGAGGATTAAACCGGTGGTCCGGAAAATCCTTACAAAAGAAATTCGAACCTTTGGCAACATAACCTATGATGAACGCAAGATCTACACGGTCAACATCAAATTCAGCGGCTGGATCGAAAAACTCCATGTCAGTTTTGTGGGGGAAAGGGTCAAGAAAGGGCAGCCCCTGTTTGATATTTACAGCCCGGAGCTCGTGACAGCGCAAGAGGAGTATTTACTGGCGCTTAAGCAGTATAAAGAGTTTTCTGCACGCAAATATTCAGTTATGCTGGAAAACGCTGAATTTTTATTGCGGGCGGCCCGCACCCGTCTGCAGTATTGGGATCTGAGCGATACACAGATCAAAACCATTGGAAAATTCGGCAAGGTCAATAAAACCCTTACGATTCACTCTCCCGCAGACGGTGTGGTCATTAAGAAAACTGCATTCCAGGGCCATTTTGTCAAAGCCGGTGCTCACCAGTATGAAATTGCTGATCTCTCGACAGTCTGGGTTGATGTGGATATTTACGAGTACGAGTTTCCCTGGATCAAAAAAGGGATGACGGCAGACATGGAATTGTCCTATGTTCCTGGCAGGCGTTTCACCGGAAAAGTACTTTTCATTTATCCCTTCCTGTCAGCCAAAACCCGCACGGCCAGGATCAGGCTGGAATTTCCAAATCCTGATTTTGAGCTCAAGCCGGACATGTACGCCAATATCTACCTGAAATCGGTTATGGCTGAAAAAAGCCTGGTGATTCCCCAGGAGGCGGTTATCGACAGCGGGCTGAGAAAAATTGTTTTTGTGTCCCTTGGGAAAGGAAAATTTCAGCCAAGAGAAGTCAAACTGGGTGTAGAAGGAAACCATAACGAATATCAGGTATTGGAAGGACTGAAGGAAGGCGAGAATATCGTCGTGTCAGGCCAGTTTATGCTGGATTCAGAAAGCCGTCTGCGGGAGGCCATTCAAAAAATGCTGGAGGTGCAGGCATCGCAGGAGGGCGGAAAACCGGGAAATGTTCAGGACGAAAATGAAGACCCGGATATGGAAATGAACGATATGACAATGGATGAAGGCGATGACCTCGATATGGAAGGAGTTTCAATGGATGATATGTCTGAAAAATCCGTGAAACCTTCCCTAAAGTAGCTGTTGCGATCGCTTTCATACTGGAGGAGATACGGCCCAGAGGAGATACTGAAATGATAGATAAAATTATTACATTTTCAATAAATAATAAGTTTCTGGTCATTCTTATGACCCTGTTCATCATATTCGGGGGTGTTTATGCTGTTTATAAGACCCCTCTTGATGCAATTCCGGATCTTTCCGATGTACAGGTGATCATTCTAACGGAATATCCCGGTCAGGCCCCGCAGGTGGTGGAAGACCAGGTGACATACCCGTTGACCACGTCCATGCTGAGTGTGCCGTTTGCCAAGGTGGTGCGCGGGTATTCATTTTTTGGTGTTTCATTCGTATACATTATCTTCGAAGATGGAACAGACCTCTACTGGGCGCGCAGCCGAGTGCTTGAATACCTTAATTATGTTTCAGGACGCCTTCCGGCAGGTGTAAATCCTTCTCTGGGACCGGATGCCACTGGTGTGGGCTGGGTGTACGAGTACATGCTGGAAAGTGACCGGCATGACCTGGCTCAGCTGCGATCCATTCAGGACTGGTTTTTGCGCTACGAGCTTGCCGGTATTCCCGGCGTTGCCGAAGTGGCCTCCATCGGCGGGTATGTCAAACAATACCAGGTGGTGGTGGACCCCAATAAACTCCTGGCCTATAAAATATCGATTCAGAAAATCAAAAAGGCGATTCAGCGCAGCAACAACGATGTGGGCGGCAAACTGGTGGAGATGGGTGAGACCGAATTTATGGTACGGGGACTTGGATACATAAAAGGTGTTGAAGATCTGTACAATATCCCCCTGGGTGTGAATTCCACCGGAACCCCCATTTTCCTTCGCAATGTGGCCAATATCAAGATCGGGCCAGAGCTTCGCAGGGGCATTGCAGACTATAATGGCACCGGTGAAGTGGTGGGTGGGGTGGTCATCATGCGGTATGGTGAAAACGCCCTTGAAGTGATTGAAAATGTTAAAAAGCGCCTGGAAGAACTCAAAAGCGGTTTGCCTGAGGGTGTGCGCATCAGGAGCGTATATGACCGGTCTACCCTTATTCTCAGGGCTGTAGACAACCTGAAAAATACACTTCTGGAAGAAAGCCTGGTGGTGGCACTGGTCTGTATTCTTTTCCTGCTTCATTTCCGCAGCGCTCTTGTCATTATATTGACCCTTCCAGTGGCGGTGCTGATCAGTTTTATCATCATGAAACAACAGGGAATCAATGCCAATATCATGAGCCTGGGGGGAATCGCCATCGCGGTTGGCGCAATGGTGGATGCGGCCATTGTGATGATTGAAAACGCCCACACGCATCTGGAACGTTTCGGCAAGCAAAAACCCCATTGGGACCTGATAAGCGATGCCGCCCGGGAAGTCGGGCCGGCCCTGTTTTTTTCTTTGCTGATTATCGCCATCAGCTTCCTTCCCGTGTTCACTCTTGAGGCTCAGGAAGGGCGCCTCTTTCGGCCCCTGGCCTTCACCAAGACCTATGCCATGCTGGGGGCTTCCCTTTTGGCGATTACGATTGTTCCGGTTCTCATGGGATATATGGTTCGCGGCCGGATCCGCCCTGCAAAGAAGAACCCCATCAACCGGTTCTTGATCTGGATTTACCAGCCAGTCATACGGCTTGTGCTTAAAGCCAAAATTTTAGTGGTGATCGCGGCTGTTTTGGTACTGGCCGTCACTTACGTGCCCTGGAAGCGGATTGGTTCGGAGTTCATGCCGCCTTTGAACGAAGGGGATCTGCTTTACATGCCCACCACCCTGCCCGGCATATCGGTTACCAAGGCCAAGGAGCTTCTCCAGCAGACAGATCGAATTATCGCCTCATTCCCCGAGGTGCACCATGTATTCGGAAAGATCGGGCGGGCTGAAACCGCCACTGACCCGGCCCCGTTATCAATGATTGAGACCACGATCATGCTGAAACCGGAATCAGAGTGGCGTGAGGGTATGACCCTGGAAAAGCTGGTGACCGAACTGGACAAGTCGATCCAATTCCCGGGCCTGACAAACGCGTGGACCATGCCCATAAAAACCCGGATCGATATGCTTTCCACAGGGATCAAGACGCCGGTGGGTATAAAGCTTATGGGAGAAGATCTTTCGGTGTTAAACCGGATCGGTGAGCAGGTGGAGGCTGTGATACGGGATGTGCCCGGAACCCTCAGTGTTTATGCGGAGCGGGTGACCGGCGGCAATTTTCTTGATTTTCATATTAACCGGAAGGCCGCAGGACGGTATGGTCTCACAACAGGGGATGTTCAGGACATTATCATGAGTGCGATAGGCGGCATGAACGTCACCCAGACTGTAGAAGGGCTGGAGCGGTATCCGGTCAATATCCGATATGGATCTGAATTAAGGGATACGCCTGAAAAACTGAAGCGTATCCTGGTGCCGACTCCTTCTGGCGCAAAGATCCCTATCACGCAACTGGCCGATATTCGAATTGTCAAGGGACCGCCTGTGATTAAAAGTGAAAACGCACGGAATAATGCATGGATATTTATAGACCTGACCGGCATTGATGTGGGAACCTATGTGAAGAATGCCCAAAAAATTGTCGCGGAAAAGGTAAAGCTCCCGGCAGGCTACAGCATGGTATGGAGCGGCCAGTATGAATATATGATCCGCTCCCAGAAGCGGTTGATGATTGTGGTTCCCATGACCCTTGTCATCATTTTTCTACTTCTCTATTTTAACTTTAAAAACATAACCGAAAGCCTGATCGTGATGCTGAGTGTCCCCTTTGCCTTAACCGGCGGCCTGTGGCTCATGTATTTTCTGGATTATAATATGAGTGTCGCAGTCGGGGTCGGGTTTATCGCCCTTGCCGGAGTTGCGGCAGAGACCGGGGTCATCATGTTGATTTATCTTGATCTCGCCTTTCAGAAGGTTCGGGACCAGCACGGTGACCGGTTGCACCGAAAGCACCTGCACGAGGCCATCATAGACGGGGCGGCCAGGCGGGTGAGGCCGATCATGATGACGGTGATTACGACCACCGCGGGATTAATCCCGATCATGTGGGGCCACGGCACCGGATCACAGGTCATGAAACGGATCGCCGCTCCCATGGTTGGCGGGATGGTGAGCGCAACCATTCTTACGCTTATTGTGGTGCCGGCGATTTATGGCCTTTGGAAAGGATGGAAATTACCAGACCGCCATGAATCATAAGATGAAGCGTTATGGGTCAGATCGATGTATTCAAGTATGGCACAATAAACCAAAAATTTAATCGTCAATTAGGAGGAGAATAAAATGAAAAAGACATCTATTTTAATTGCAATGATTGTCGGACTGAGTATAAATGGCTGGGCCATGGAAAATCATAATACTCACGGAAAAGAGTTGCAGATGACAGGAGAAATGAAATCAAATGAAACAATGGCCTCGTTCAAGCAGGAAGCGGTGTCCAAAGGCCTCAGGGCCGAGTTTGAAGTGATGACATTGGCCAGCATGGGGATGAAGTCCAAAGATGGCGCCACCCATCATATTATGGTAAAATTTATGAATGAGAAAAATCATGCCCCCGTAAAGAAAGCCAAAGGTAAAATTAAGGTGATCAGTCCTTCTGGAAAAGAAGAGATCATTGAGATGAAGGATTACCAGGGTGTTTTTGCAGCCAATCTCACCTTTAAGGATAGCGGTAAATACGGCGTTATCTGCCTGGTAAAAGTCGACGGGGAAAAATACATTTTTAAATTTTGGTATCCACATGGATAATACAATGGGTGTCCATCCACGAATCCTTTTTTGGACACTTTGCAGTTCATAGTCAATAAAGGATATCCTTATGGTAAGACCAAAGAGCCTGCAGCAGCGATTCACTATTTTCATACTCCTTCCCGTTGCGTTTTTATTGTTAAGCATGGGACTGATTGGATACCTCTATGCCAGAAACAGCCTGCTGGAGCAATGGAGCGAGGCCTCAATGCTAAAGCTGGAGCGGGCTGCTCACCAGATCGATATGCGGCTGAATCGTCCCAAGGTATGGCTGAAGATGTATTACAATACTTCAGGAAAACCAAATGCGGATCCTATTCGCGAAGACATTATCCGACAACTTTCAGAGATGGTGGGAGTTGTTAGCGTTAAATTCGATGCTGATGAGCAGGAGGCAAGTTCACTTCCTCCGCTTACTCATTCGGATGAGGGGAAGGGCCGTGCTCGGCGGCACCCTATGGGTGTGACCGGTGGGAATATGATGTTCCACAAGGCCAGAATGCTGGAGATCACACCACCCCGCTATAATTCACAAATTAAAAATCAGACGGTATCGATCGTTTCTGATCTTGAAAATTCGCGAGGAAAATCAGTCGGGCGTCTGGATGTGGTACTTCGTTTCGATTACCTGATGGATACTGTCCTGCCAACAGGCTGGTGGCAGAGTCATAAGGCGTTCCTTGTGGATGATTCAGGTAGAGTGCTTGCGGGTGCGGGTACAGGCAGTGGGGTAAGACAGCGACTTGGGGAAAAGGGCGATCTGTTAGAAGTACAGATAATGGAGGCCATGCGGGAGAATCTTTATGGCACGGTTATTGGCAGCGGATATCCCCCGGCGGAAGTAGGCGGCTTTTATCGACTTCAGGAGGCGCCGTGGAACCTTGTAATGATAGCACATGGCAATGAGATTTTGTCACCGATTATTAGTTTTCGAAATTATTACCTTTTAACCGGTTTGGGGTTCATTCTTTTCATCCTTCTCCTTATCCGGCTGGTGACAGGGCGCACAGTATCCGCAATCAAAAATGTGACCGAGGCTGCCGGAAAAGTAGCGAAAGGGGAATACAATGCACATCTCATCCCTAAAACCAGGGATGAGGTCGGCGAATTGATCCAAAATTTTAATTCCATGACAGTTCAGTTGGAAGAACGGTTGCAAATGAAACGTGCCCTCGGACTGGCCAAGGAAGTACAGCAAAATCTGCTTCCCAAAGCAAATCCCGTGGTATCCGGGTTGGATATTGCCGGTATGAGTATTTATTGTGATGAAACCGGAGGTGATTATTACGATTTTTTTACAGAAAGTGCGCCGGAAGGCAGTAAAATTGGTGTCGTGGTGGGGGATGTGTCAGGCCACGGGATTTCTTCAGCATTGTTAATGGCAACCACCAGAGCCATCCTTCGTCAGCACTCGCCGGCAGAGGGCCATTTGAGCCGGATTATATCGGATGTGAATGGACAGATAGCAGGAGACGTCGAAGATTCGGGGAGTTTCGTCACTTTATTTTATGTTAACATTGATAACGATGAAAAAAGAATAGGATGGGTCCGGGCCGGTCATGATGCTGCCTTTATTTATGATGCCCGTACAAGTTCGTTTACAGAGCTTTCCGGAAAAGGGCTGCCGCTTGGTGTATCAAATGATATTGAATATCACGAAACCCGGCAGAAGATATCTCCCGGTCAGATTATTATAATCGGCACAGACGGCATCTGGGAAACCAGAGATACAAATGGAAAGCTATTTGGAAAGAAAGCGTTTAAAGATGTTATTCGAAAATATTCTCATTTGCCGGCGAAAGACATCATAGATATCGTCATCGAGCAATTACATGAGTTTCGTTTTCCAGAGAAGCAGGAGGATGATATTACATTGGTTATTATTAAGATTGTAGCATAGGATAATGATGTACCCTATCGTTAGGGTGTATTCATGAATTGATTGACACAGCCTGTTTTTTTATTCATACTGAAGACTCTATTTTTTAAAAATCCGACCACTTACCATGAAAAAGCAGGTGTACCATGATTGAGGTGACTTTGGCACTGGCCATTTTAATGGGTGCAGGATTTGCTGCCGCCAAATTGGGACAGCTTATCCGCCTTCCATCTGTCACTGGATATATTTGTGCCGGCCTGGTGCTCGGACCATCCGGATTAAACATGATCACCGGGGCGGATATTGGTGACAAGCTTGATCACTTTACAGACATTGCCTTGATGCTGATTGCGTTCGGTATCGGAGAGCATCTGGAGCTGAAGCGGTTGAAAACCATGGCCAAAAGTGTCGGTTATATTGGCATGGGCGAGACAATGGGGGCGTTTGTTTTTGTCAGTGTCGGGACATATTTTGCAGCACAGCTAAGTCCCATCGGCGGATCGGCCTGGGGTGCAATGGATTTCATGATACTGGCCCTGCTGCTTGGTGCCGTGTCAGTCGCCACGGCGCCGGCTGCCACACTCCACGTCATGCGTGAACTAAAAGCTGCCGGGCCATTGACAACGACGCTTATGGCTGTGGTGGCGGTGGATGACGGCCTTGCCATTATGATTTTCGGCATCACGGTTTCAGCCGCCCACCATTTTGTTGGAATTGGGACCGGGTCTATTGGTGCTGCGATAGTGGGTAGTTTTGCCGACATCGGTGCATCCCTTCTGATGGGTGGCGTCACAGGATTGATGATTGATTTTGTGATTCAACGATTGAAACGGCGCGGCGAAATGTTGACAATCGGCCTGGTCCTGCTGCTTTTATGCGGCGAGGGTGCCCGGCTGATGAATTTTTCGCCGCTCCTGGCAGGAATGGCAGCGGGTTTTATCATTGTTAACAGGGACCGGAGGGATGTCCGCCTCTTCAGGGCCTTAAATGATTTTGAACCGCCCATTTATGTACTTTTTTTTACACTGGCCGGGGCCCATCTTCATTTTTCGGCCCTGACCATAGCCGGATGGGTCAGCCTGGTTTACTTTTTTTTAAGGGCCCTTGGTAAATTGACCGGGTGCAGTATAGGTGCGAGGCTTGCAGATGCACCACAGACAGTTGTCCGCTACCTGGGGCTGGCCCTTGTTCCCCAGGCCGGTGTGGCAATTGGACTGATTTTTTTGATTAAGGGTGACGCAATACTCGGATCCTATTCGGCCATCATCATCCCTGTTGTATTAGGGGGAGTGGTGTTGTCAGAGCTGATAGGCCCTCTTTGCGCAAGGTTTGCCGTGAAAGCCGCAGGAGAGGCGTTCGATGGGGAGGAAGTCCAGGAGGCTGAAAGACAGAAAGACAGGGGACGGCACGACGTCGTACAGATGGAGAAGGCTCAGCTGGTACCGTGGAGATGGGAAAAGCTGAATCCCCATCAGAATCCTGATGGGGTGGTCGTTTTCGGTGTGTCACATTCCGGGTCAGGACCCGGCCTGGCGAGAATGGCGACCCTTTTTGCTCACCACTACGGCGGACTGCCACAAGGGGTGAGAGTGCTGCCCCCGGCAGCAGGTGAAAAGACGCAAAAACCGGATAATGACACCCAGACTTTGTTCGCGGAACTTAGAAAAGAGGTCGGGAGTCTTGGGTATGAAGTGGATACGAAGGTCATCATCAATGAGAACGTGTCGGACGGAATTTTAGCTGCTGCTCATGCCCGGAAGACCTGGGCGATCGTTTTAGGACATCCCCTGGGTGTCAGCATGCATGATTTTAAATACGTTGTAGATATCGTCGCACGTGATGCACCTTGCCCGGTGATCATCGTGAGATTCGCGGGCGTCCTTCACACGGAACGAATCCTTGTGCCTGTGATCGATACAGATGAACTGAACATACTCTCCGGAGTGATTCACGCCCTTTCGGGAGTTGGAGAACACGTCATTACACTGTTAAGCATGGTACAGCCGGACGCGTTCGAAGAAGAAATTGAGGAAGCCGAGGAGATCCTTAGAGAGTGGGTAGAAAAAGAAAGACTGGCGTCGTCTGTCCGCTGCCAGGCTGTT
>JAUXCK010000361.1 GCA_030618925.1 Desulfobacteraceae bacterium | reverse complement strand
CCCTTTGGTATCGTAGCGAAGCAGGCTCGTAGCTTCCCGGCGCCCGGTTTCTGAGTGATTCAGGTTCTGCAAACAGGAGCCTTCTTTTGGCTGGTCTCAATCCATTTTAGCAAATTTGCGGAATATAGTTTAATCCTCCGCAGGAAGCCAATCATCCTCGGGAAGAAGTGTGTGTTATCTGATTTGTCTGATTTATTTGGGTTCAGCATTCCAGTGATGTCTCTTTAATCCATTTGACCTGGGTTTTTGATGTCTTCCGTTCAACGACTTGACCGATGACAAATGCCCTTTCATTCATCCCATCAAGCCGCTGCATGACATCCTGGGCCCCTTTTTCAGGTACAACAGCAATCATGCCGATACCATTATTAAACGTTCGCATCATTTCTGTCTCCGCTATTTTACCTGCTTTTTTTAGATAGGTGAATATGGGGGGGATGTCCCATGACCCTTTCCGGATCTCCACCTTACACGTCTTTGGAATAATCCGGACAATATTATCAGGAATTCCCCCGCCGGTAATATGCGCGATTCCATGAATAGGAAGATCTTTGATAAGGCGTTGAATCGTCACCGAATAAATTTTTGTGGGCTCTATCAGCACTTCGCCGAGGGTCCGGCCAAGTTCCGGGACATGGGCATCAATTTTTAATTTCAATACATCAAAACAGATTTTGCGCACCAGGGAGTAACCATTGCTGTGAAGCCCGCTCGATGCAATTCCGATCAGCTTGTGCCCCACCCGGATCTCTGATCCATCAACGATTTTACTATTATCAACAGCGCCAACAGAAAACCCGGCAAGATCATATTCGCCACTCGTGTACAGGCCGGGCATTTCAGCTGTTTCCCCGCCGATGAGGGCACAATTGGCCTTTTTACAGCCTTCGGCAATGCCTTTGATGACCTCTGTGGCAATATCTGTATCTAATTTTCCCATTGAAAGATAATCTAGAAAAAAAAGAGGTTTGGCACCCTGAACAACAATGTCATTGACACACATACCCACAAGGTCGATGCCGATGGTATCGTGTTTGTTCATCATAAACGCAATTTTCAGCTTGGTGCCGACACCGTCCGTGGAACTGACAAGCACCGGCCGTTCCAGATTTGACAGGTTAAGGGAAAAAAGCCCGCCAAATCCGCCAATCTCACTCATAACGCCGGAGCGAGGGGTCTGGGACGCAATTTTTTTGATGACCTTTACAAGGTTGTCTGCCTTGTCAATATCAACACCGGCGTCCGCATAAGTTAGAGATTTATCCATCAGTATCACCTGTATTTTTCATGCCCTTCGGAAAACTGAAAAATTAAACCGATTTGATTTAAAAGTCAAAACAAATTTTTGACATCACCCCTTTTATCATGTAATGAGTGTCCTTCAGGAGGGACGAAATATTAAAAGATTCAGTCTCTGATTCCCCGGAAGGAAACGGTTAAAAGGTGTCAGCGCTGATCTGCCGGCCTGACGGCTCAGGTGTTGACAAAAAACCGTTTCATGCCCCGCGATTGAGCCGGCAGTTTTTGTCACTCTGCCCGGAGAAGCTGTAAATATACTGGAGAAGCTGTAAATAAACCGGAGAAGCTGTAAACAAAATGGAGGGTTCTTTACCATGCATGAGCTTAAAATTGGATTGCTCGGCTGCGGTATAGTTGGCAAAGGCGTTGCGAACATTCTGATTCAAAATCAGCAACTCATCCAGTCCCGGGCAGGAATTCGACTGACCTTGAAAACTGTTGCAGACATTGATACTGAATCCGGCCGGGGAATTCCGCTTGATGAAGGGGTTTTTATTACAGATGCGTTCAAGGTGGTTGACGACCCGGAAATCGATGTTGTTGTCGAACTGATCGGCGGTAAAACCATTGCAAGGGAATTGATATTAAAGGCTGTCGACAATGGCAAGCATGTGGTGACAGCCAATAAGGCCCTGATCGCGGAGCATGGCAATGAGATGTTCCAAAAAGCCCTGGAAAAAGGGGTTGAGATCGCCTATGAGGCCAGCGTCGGCGGGTGCATGCCCATTATCAAGACCCTGCGTGAATCACTTATAGGCAACCATATCCACTCAATGACAGGAATCCTGAATGGGACCTGCAACTATATCCTTTCAAAAATTACAGATACCGGCATCTCCTTTGAGGAAGCCCTGGGCAACGCGCAGGCCATTGGTTTTGCCGAGGCTGATCCGACCCTGGATGTGGAAGGATTTGATACAGCCCATAAACTGACAATTTTGTCTTCCATTGCATACGGCATGGCGCTTAATCTTAAGGATATTTATACTGAAGGGATTACCAGGATTACGCCCATGGATATCGAATTCGCCCGCCAGTTCGGGTATCGAATCAAACTTCTGGCCATAAGCAAAAATAACGGGGACTCAGTGGATGCAAGGGTCCACCCGGCCATGATTTCAGATAGCAATCTTCTATCCAATGTGAATGGATCATTAAATGCAGTGGCTGTCACAGGGGACGCGGCAGGGGATATCGTCCTGTACGGCCATGGCGCCGGTATGATGCCGACAGCCAGTGCGGTGATCAGTGATCTGGCCGATATTGCGCGGAACCGGTTGTCAGGGATAAAGAACCGGATTCCGCCTCTGTCTTTCCAGCCGGATCATATTAAAACGCTGCCCATTATGCCGATTGATGAGATATCGACCCATTATTACTGCCGGTTTTCTGCAGTGGATTCTCCAGGCGTACTTTCAAAAATATCCGGTATTCTGGGTCAGTATGGTATCAGCATCAAATCCGTTCACCAGAAAGGGCGTAAAACAAAAGGATCGGTCCCGGTTGTTATGCTTACCCACCTGGCAAAGGAGGCTGATATTCAAAGGGCTTTGGCAGAAATCGACGGGATTGATGTGGTCAATGAAAAAACGGTCATTATTCGAATTGCAGAAGAAGAAGAGCTGGAGTAGAACGATTGTGGCGAGACAGGGATAGGATGTCCGGATATAAAGTGAGGGGATATGAATATCATTTGTTCTGATTTAGAGGGCGTTTATGTGCCTGAGATATGGATCAATGTGGCACAAAAAACAGGTATCGAGGACCTGAAGCTGACCACACGTGATATTTCAGACTATGATGTTCTCATGAAAAGGCGGTTAAAGATTCTGGACCGGCATGGTTTGAAGATTAAGGATATCACCGATGTGATTGCCGCTATGGACCCTCTAGAAGGTGCGGTGGAGTTTCTTGAATGGGTCAGGTCGAAAACACAAATCATTATCGTGTCAGACACCTTCACCCAGTTTGCAGGCCCCTTGATGAAAAAGCTCGGGTGGCCGACCCTTTTCTGCCACCATCTATCCATTGACCCGGATGGGAAAGTTGCCGGTTATCATCTCCGTCAGCAGGAAGGCAAAAAGAAAGCAGTCATCGCCTTGCAGAGTCTGAAATACAGGGTGATGGCATTTG
>JAUXCK010000339.1 GCA_030618925.1 Desulfobacteraceae bacterium | reverse complement strand
TGAGGCTGCAAAGAGGCAAACCGCCAGGGGTGGGGTTAGAAGTCCGATATTAAGATTCACTATCATCAAAATACCGAAGTGAACCGGATCCAGGCCCAATTCAGTAGCCAATGGGGTCAGCATCGGGGCAAAAAGGATAATTGAAGCAGAACAGTCCAGCCACATTCCAAGGACAATCAGAAAGACGTTAATCAAGATCAACAAGATATATTTATTACTACTGATAGAATAAAATACTCCCTTAATCTTTTCCGGAATGTTCTCAATCCCAAAGACCCATGCCAGAATAGCGCCACAGCCCACAATTAAAAGAAGCTTGGCCGAGAAGAACACGGCTGTTCGAAAGATCGGGCCGTAATCCCGAAGCTTCAGGCTCCGGTATAAAAAGGTCGCGACGATGAATGCATAGAGCACGGCTACACCGGCAGCCTCCGTAGGCGTAAATACACCGGTAATAATACCGAAGATAATAATCGCAGGCATCATCAGGGGAACCAGAGCGTCCCTTATCCCCAGAAGCATTATTTTAGGGGTTATCAGGATGGGAATTTTTGGATACCGGCGTCTTTTCGCGAGATAACCCACGATACACATCTGGGAAAGGCCCATCAGGATGCCGGGAATGATTGCAGCGGCAAATAGTGCACCGATGGAAACACCGGTGACAGCCCCATAAATTACAATAATCATTGAAGGCGGTATGATGGGACCTATTATAGCTGATGAAGCTGTAACAGCAGCTGAAAATGCTCCGTCATACCCCTGTTTTTTCATAGCTGGAATAAAAATGGAACCAAGAGCAGCAATATCACCTAAGGCTACTCCCGTGATACCGGCAAAGAGCATGGATGCCAAAATGTTTACATGGGCCAATCCCCCCCGCCAGCGACCTACGATAATATTGGCAAAATCAACAATTCGATCTGCAATCTTACCACGGGTCATAATTTCACCGGCCAGGATAAAGAAAGGAATACACATCAGGATAAAGGAATCCATGCCGGAAAACAACTTCTGAGGCGCCATATCGAGAAATGAGACCTCAGGTGAAAAAAAGAGATAAAGGGCGGCTGAGAATCCCATTATAAAGGCCACAGGCATTCCCAGAACGAGCATGGTGATGAAAATAAGAACCATTGTTGTGAGCGACATCAGCATTAACCCTTATGTGAAAGATCCTGACCCTGTGACTTTGGTGTGTCCCCATATTTTTCCATGGCAGACCTGTCATCCAACGCCTTTAATTTCTCGACAGGCCAGAAAAAAAGCTGACGGATGTCCTTTATAAGCGTATGGATTGTATAGATGCCTATGAGCAGGGCACCCAGAGGGATCGACAGGAAAGGCCAAAGCATGCTGATCCTCAACCCGGAACTCTCGAAAAGCCGGTTGAAATAGGCCATTTTTATACCTTTTAGTAATATGATCCCCAGAAAAAACAGGGCGCAAAGGCTGAAAACGATTTCCATTACTCTCCGACCACGCGGTCCCGCAAGCATGGGAAAAAAATCAATTCGTATGTGGTCATTCTTTGACTGGACCAGGGCAGCACCAACCATAACCATCCATATCATGAGATAACGCACCAATTCTTCCGCCCAGACAAAGGAATAGTTGAACAGGTACCGTGAAAATACCTGCGTAATAACGATGAAACACATGATGACCAACAGGAAAATACAGACAAGTGATTCTACTTTGTCAGCCCCTTGAAAAATTTTATGGATTCTTTTCATTTCTTTTCACTTCCAAAAGGTTATGTTGATTCTTTCTCGGTAAATAGACCCCGCGGTACTGCCAGATGAAAGCCATAATTAGAATTGCTGTCAATTCATTAGATGGTTGATGATCAAGGGATATTTTGATTGAATGGCTTATTCAAATTAAAAAAACAACGGTAATAAAGAACAACCATCCCACCCATCAGGGCGGGATGGCCTTTAATACTGGAGATGCTCGATAAAAGGAGTGGCCATTTTATTGAAATGCCTCATTTGCAGTTCAAAAAATCGATCCGCGTTCATTTTTCCGGAGAAAATCTTTACATCATCATTTCGCGGCCTCAACCGCTTGAAGCATTTCATCTACCCATCTGTCACCCACTTCTCCGCGTAACCAGTCAATGACTGGGCCCTGTGCCTGTGCCTTGCACCGGGCCCTTTCAGCAGACGTCAGGGTGTATACATCCATTCCGGCCGTTTTGAGGGCACCAATGGCCACATGATCAGTATAGCGTGACACCCCGCGATTTACTGCCAGGGTAAGCGCCTGTGCCTTATCAATCACCTGTTGAAGATCCTTTGGCAAAGACTGGTAAAATTTGTCATTAATGAGCATGGAAGAAACAGCGTAGACATGGTTGTCAATGGTGACATATTTCTGGACCTGGTACCATTTAAAGAGGGCCACAAGACTAAGGGCATTGTTTTGACCATCTACTGTTTTGGTTTTCATGGCCCCGTATAGCTCACCAAAACTGATAGGTGTTGGTGAAGCGCCGAGGCTTGAGACCAGTTTCTGAAAGATGGGGGAGGGCATGACACGCAGCTTTAACCCTTTCATATCTTCAGGGGATTTAATCCGGCGTTTTGAGTTTGTCCATTGTTTAAAACCGCCTGATTCCCACCAGTGAAGGACCCTCAACCCTGTTTTTTTTCGCATTTCTTCATTAATCTTCTTAACAAAGGGGCCGTCATAGAAACGCCAAGCCTGATATTCATCCACAAACAGATAGGGAATGGAAAAAACTTGAACAGGCTTGAAAAGCTGGGCTATTGGACCTTCTGCGGTATCCGCGCCTTGAATCTGTCCCATCATGACCTGTTTCATACGGTCGGCCGGGCTGCCCAGAGAACCTCCCCAGATTAATTCCACTTTGATTCGGCCATTAGATTTTCGTTCGACTTCGTATTTAAAATAGTTGTAATGTGTGGCCCAGAAGCTGGGATTCAAATCCGGCGCTGCCAGACCGAATTTCATCACGATCGGTTCCGCAGTTGCCGGCGCCGGGAGAAAATTCATTAAAATTAAAATGCCGGATAGGATGATGACGGTGTTTCTGAGAGTTTTCATTTTCAATCTCCTTTCAAAATTATAGTGTTTGAGCGGTACAACCGCCGTAAATATTAGATACTACGATTACTTTTTGTTTTTGGCCACCGAAATATAGCGGGAGACAAAGTTTCGATATCGGTAACCATCCGCAAACAACTCAATCAGACTGACCAGGTCAAAGACCGGCACGTTGAACTGACGCTGAATGTCGGATCTGAAAGTGATTAAGTTGGTACACTCCAGCACCACCGCACCGATGGCGTGACCGGATCTGAATAAATCTTCGGCGGCCGTTAAAACGCCGGCCTGCATGGCTTCAGGGTCAAGCTTGAGGCCGCGATTGATCACAACGTTTTGAAATTCCACGCTGTTTTCCATTCCCCGGATCACCAACCGGTCTGGGTCGGCGCCGGACGCTTCAAGATGCCGACTTTTCAGCAGGCGCGTATCGCCGGTGATGAGACCGATTTTCTGATTCGCCGGCAAAAAGCCGGCAATCAGCGGCAGTAAATTCAGAGATGAACCAATAAACGGAATAGCGAGAGCATCGGCAATGTCGCGTTGAAAAGGAGAAAAAAGTCCGCAGTCGGCGGCAATGAAATTGACCCCTTCATTTTGAAGCTCAAGGGCGACCCGGATAACCCGTCCGATATGGTCATTTCTAATCTCCACTAGATCTTCAAACGGAAAATCGCGAATTACCCCATATCTTATCGGAAAATCAAATGTTTCTGCGTGTCCCGGATCGCCGGGAATGCGGGGAATAATGGAATCCAGCATTAAAATGCCGGCTATCTGACCG
>JAUXCK010000375.1 GCA_030618925.1 Desulfobacteraceae bacterium | reverse complement strand
TTTTACGCCGGCTTCCGCTTTTTTGATGAAAGGGGGGGTGATGTAAAAGGCTTTTGTGCCCTGTTTTTCAAAATGTTAGGACTGGCTTTGCTGGGCATGGCTATAAATTCATTTTTTTTAATCGGCGATATACTCAGAATGATCCAAAGCCCGCGGGTTGGTGGAGAAGCAGGTCTATATGCCAGGCTCATGTCCACACCTGTTTTCAGCTTTAGCAATGGTTTTCATTACATCACGGCGCTTTTCAGGCTGTTTTCCAATGATCTACAGGGCACCGGCAGCAGCTTTAAGGGTTGGAACAATTATCTGGAAGCCCCGAGTTTTTATTGTGGACTGATAAGCATTCTTCTGGTTCCGCAACTTTTTATTTTTTTAAATAAAAAACAAAAAGCGCTCTACTCCATCTACCTTATGTTCTGGCTGTCGTTTGTCATATTCCCCTTTTTCCGATTTGCCTTTTACGCGTTTACAGGCAATTATTACAAAGGGGGATTATCCCTGTTTATCTCTGTGACGATTCTTTTTTTCAGTATTCATGCCCTGAGTGAGATTGACAGGCTTAAAAAGGTGAATATACCGCTTCTGCTTTCAGCCCTGGGGTTATGTCTGGTCGTGCTGTTCTTCCCATTTTACCCTGAAAGGGTATATATAGACACTGATCTGAGAAATATATCGGCTACCCTCCTCATCTTTTATGCAATACTCATCTTTGTTTTAAAATTTGAAAAAAGAAAAATATTCACACAAACACTCCTGATCCTGGCACTGTGTATTGAACTGGGATATTTTTCCTCTATTACCATGAACAAAAGGCTGACGATTACGGCAGATGAATGGGAACAGAAAAAAGGGTATAATGACTATACAAAAGAAGCTGTCGCATATATCAACGCCCTGGATAAAAGTCTTTTCAGAATCAACAAGGACTATTCTTCTGGTACTGCAGTTCACAGCAGTATAAACGATGCCCAGATACAGAATTTTTACGGTACAATGTCCTACCATTCGTTTAACCAATTCTATTACATTAAATTCCTGTCAGAAATGAACATCATACAAGGCAATGCTGAACACCAGACCCGTTGGGCCATGGGCCTCATCGCCAAACCCCTTCTTCAGACCTTTGCAAGCATCAAATATAATCTAAGCAAGCGTGCCAACCCGGTGTTGTTAAGACCCGGGTCAGGCTATGATGTCTTGACCCAGTTCGGAGATGTCAAGGTATTGATAAACAGATATTATCTACCGTTTGGATATACCTATGATCATTTTATGCGTCTCGAGGATTTTCAGAACCTGTCGCCTGATCACAAACAGCAACTGCTGCTTAAGGCATTTGTCATTGATCATGAGCAAATCCCAAAAGTTCAGGGACTGAATATGTACAGCCCCCTTGATATTTCAGACAAGTACTCTTTCTCCCAATACGGGAAGGATATCGACAGGCTTAGAAAAAACTCCCTGGCGATATCCGAGCACAGCCAGAATGTTATCAAAGGGACCATAACCCTTGACAATAAAAAACTGCTGTTCTTCACGATCCCCTATGACCGGGGATGGACTGCCATCATTGATGGGCAGGAACAAAAGATTGACCTTGTCAACATCGGCTTCATGGGTCTGCTGCTCGATAAGGGAGATCATGATGTGGTGTTGAGATATCATGTCCCGTATTACACCCCTGGCTTGTTGGTTTCTATTTTTTCTTTTTTATTGTATATTGGACTATTGGGCTGGAAGCATCTTCGCAACAAAGACAGGATTTTTATCAATGAAAAATACCTCAAATAATACCATCAGTATCATCATCCCTGTATTTAATGAGCAGGACAATATTCGCCCGCTCTTTCAGAGGATTACATCGGTGATGTCTGATATTAAAATTAAATCATTTGAAGTGGTTTTCATAGATGACGGAAGTACGGACAAATCCTGGGAGCAATTGACAGATCTGTATGACGAGAATCCATATCATACAAAATTGATTAAACTTCGAAAAAACTTCGGGAAATCAGCCGCTCTAAACGCTGGATTCCATGAATCCTGCGGAGACATTGTTTTCACGATGGATGCTGATCTGCAGGATGACCCGGAAGAGATCCCCAATTTTCTAAATAAACTGGATGAAGGGTTCGACCTTGTGTCGGGTTGGAAACAAAATAGGAAAGATCCGCTGTCAAAAACGGTGCCGTCAAAAATTTTTAATAAAATAACCACCTTGATTTCAGGGATTAAGTTAAATGATTTTAACTGTGGATTTAAAGCCTATAAAAAAGATGTTTTAAAGTTCATTAACCTCTACGGAGAACTTCACAGATACATCCCCGTGCTGGCCAATGAATATGGTTTTAAGATCGGAGAAATACCTGTCCAGCATCACCCGAGAGCGCATGGATCGTCAAAATATGGTTTTGAACGGTATGCAAGGGGATTTCTGGATCTCTTAACCATTCTGGTTACCACAAAATACCTTCAAAGGCCCGGGCACCTGTTTGGGGGCATCGGAATTTTCTTCGGAATATTCGGTGCCATTTCTTTGATCTACCTCGTCATTTTATGGTTCCTGGGATATCGGCCAATCGGTAATCGGCCGCTCCTTCTTTTCGGGATTATGTCGGCTGTCCTTTCTGTTCAGCTGATTTCTTTGGGTTTGCTCGCCGAGCATATTAACAAAAGCCGTCCGCGTGATGAGAACAAGTTGATTGAAAAAATTGTCTGTAAGATACAAAAAAATGACCCAGAGTAACGGATTAAAAAATTATTGATATTCATCGCATTCATCGCCCTTTCCCATG
>JAUXCK010000026.1 GCA_030618925.1 Desulfobacteraceae bacterium | reverse complement strand
GTTGGAGACTGGGCAGTTGCCAATTTTTATGATGAATATACGTTTTCCATAATCCATGACATCTTACCTAGAAAATCATTACTTAAAAGAAAAACACCAGGAAAAAAAATAGACTTTCAGATAATTGCAGCCAATATCGATGTCGCGTTTATTATCCAATCTCTGGACGATAATTTTAATCTCAGACGGCTTGAACGGTATCTGGTGATGATTAACGAAGCCAATATCGGGCCAATTGTACTATTGAGCAAATGTGACCTTATAACTCCTGAAGAAGCTGTAAACAGGATCAGCGAAATACATGAAATAATGCCGCATCTGCATGTACAGCCCTTCAGCAATGAAAATAAAACCAGCCTGAAAAAGATAAGGGAACTTCTAACCCCGGGATTAACCTATTGTTTGCTCGGCTCTTCAGGTGTTGGTAAAACAACCTTGTTAAACAATCTCATGGGTGAACGTGTATTTAAAACAAAAACAGTCAGAGACAAAGATAGCAAAGGAAAGCATGCCACAACCTACAGGCAATTGGTAAAGTTAGACTGCGGCGCAATGATAGTCGATACGCCGGGGTTGAGAGAGCTCGGAAATTTTTCAATCGAAAGAGGCATAGATGAAACATTTACAGAGATAACGGCGCTATCAGAAAACTGTCAATTTACGGATTGCACACATATGAATGAAAAAGGCTGCGCGGTCTTAAAGGCCCTGGAAGATGGGAAAGTGTCGGAGGATAGATACCAAAATTACATAAAAATGACCAAGGAATCAATCTATCATGACATGTCGTATCTTGAAAAAAAGCAAAAAGACAAAAAGTTTGGAAAATTAATTAAAAGTGTGATGAAACACAAGAAAAATCGAAGATAACACCTGGCCAGGGGCATACGAGAATATGGATCTCCCGAATCAAAAACAAAAGGACTTATTTTATGAATAAAAAAAGTATCTTTATTACAGGGGCCGCTTCCGGGATCGGTCGCGAAACAGCACTTTTTTTTGCACAAAAAGACTGGTTTGTGGGAATCGTCGATGTCAATGAAGAAGGCTTAAAACAGCTCGAAACCAACATGGGTCATGCCAATTGTTATGCACAAATAATGGATGTCACTGATCCAGCAAATGTTCAAAACGCCATCGATGCCTTTGCCGACAAAACCGACGGCCGGATAAATGTCCTTTTCAATAACGCCGGTATTATAAAATTCGGGTTTTTTGAAAATGTCGATTTAACCGACCACCTCCGGATTGTTGATGTCAATTTCAAGGGATGCCTGAATTGCATCTTTTATGCCCTCAAGTATCTTAAACAGACACCGGGCGCTAAAATCATCAACATGTCCTCTGCATCCGCCCTTTACGGTTCACCCGATATCTCCGTATATTCCGCCACAAAGCATGCCATCAGCGCATTGACGGAAGCACTGGATGTTGAACTGGAAAAATCAGGCATTAAAATCTGTGATATCAGGCCACCCTATGTCAACACGCCATTGCTTGATACACCGGAGGATGTTTACAGCATCGAAAAGATGGGGATTAATATCGAACCTGAAGAGATTGCAAAAACTATATGGAAGGCTGTCCATAAGCACAAGCTGCATTGGGATATCGGCCCGTTGGGCTTTCTGCGTTTCATTTTCTGGATTTTTCCATTTTCAAAAAGAAGGGTTGTAAAGAATCTGGGCATCCCGCCAAAATAGCATAAAAAAAGCGCACAGACTGTGGCCGCTGTCAACAGGTCTGTGCGCTTTGTGTCATGCGCTCATGTTATGTACTTCCCCGATTTGCCGGGTCAACAAATCACGCGAATAATGTCAAAAATTCCGGCTCACTCTTTTCCAACTCGCTTGCAATGAGATCATTGTGGTAATCCGTGTTGCCGGCATCAAATTCCATTGACCGGGTTCTGAGATGGTATAGCCCGATATCCATTTCTTCCGTCCATCCAATGGCCCCATGCATAACAATACCATGATAACAAACGCGGTGATACACCCCGTTGGCCTTGGCCTTGGCAATGGAATTGAGTCTTCTGGAAGGAGAACCTGAATTGATCCGCCAGGCGGCTTTATATACAAGATACTGCAGTTCTTCGACCTCGGTCAGCATGTCGACCAGCCTGTGCTGAATGGCCTGGAACGACCCGATGGGTTTATCAAACTGCTTCCTCTCCTTGGCATACTTGACGGTAATATTCAAAACCGCGTGTGCGCCGCCGGACATTTCGGCAGCTTTCAGGACCGCTGCATGCTGCTGGATGTAATCCACCACCGCCCATCCTTTTCCCGGCTCTCCAAGGATATTGTCCCTGGGGACCTTTACATTATCGAAACGGAGCTCGCACCGCATATCGCGTGCAGTTGTGGGTATGACATCGCAAACCACACCTTCGGCCCCGGCATCTACAATAAATACCGTCAGCCCTTCCTCTGGATTCTCCGCCTCTGCAGTTCTGGCAACAACCAGCAACTGATTCGCCACATTGGCATAGGATACAAAAAGCTTGCTGCCGTTTAAGGTATAGTCTTCTCCGCTCATTGCCGCACTCATGGTGATGCCCGAAGCATCCTGTTCGGATGATTCTTCAATCTGGGCATACGCCCATATTTCTCCCTTTTCAGCGATTTTGGGGAGTATTTTTTTCTTTTGTGCCTCGGTTCCAAATTCAAGTATGGGCATGGCACAAAAAACAACGGTGGGAAAATACGGCGTCGGCACAATATTGCGTCCCATCTCCTCCATGAAAATCAATATGTCCCAAAACTCACCTTCGGTCCCGCCATATTCTTCCGGAATAACCAGACCCGTGTAACCCAGTTTTACCATTTTCTTCCACATCTTCGGGTCATACCCTTTTTTATCCTCTTTCAACTCTCGAACCTTGTCTTTGGGACACTCTTTTTCAAAAAATTCCTTTATTGATTTTCTGATTAACTCCTGATCCTTTGTAAATGAAAAATCCATTATCTCTCTCCTCCTAGTATGATCTGGGCAGTTGTAATCCAAATTGGCCGACGATATTTCTCTGGGTATCCGTGGTGCCTGCGGCGATTGCTATTCCAGGGCATGCATGAAACAGGTTCTCGTATATACCGCCTATCTTGGCCCATCTTGGATCCGCGTGCAGGGGATCCAGCTGAGAAAAAGCACCCAAAATGTCCGACCCGAACCGGGACATTTTTTCGAACAGCAAATCCACGTTTGCCTTGTCTCTTGATGGTTCATAAATACGACTCAGTCCATTTTCCATCTTCCATACCGCCTCATAGGCGAGTGTTCTGGCACCTTCAAGATCTGCTTCCAGTTCAGCCAGCCTTTGTCGTACCAGGGTTTTTTTAATGAGGCCTGTTTCTTTTGTATGGTTGATCAACTCATCCAGCATCCGTCTGCATGAGGCCGTAAATCCAAGGGCAACACCCCTTTCAAAAGAGAGGGCCTGCATTAAATGGTTCCATCCGTTGTTCTCTTGGCCCACAAGGTTTTCCACGGGAATCCGGACATCACTCAAAAAAATCTCATTAAAATAATGAAGCCCCACATAATTTTTCAAAGGCCTCACAGTAAGCCCCTCGCTTTTCATATCCACAATCACAAGGCTCAATCCATGGTGCTTTTTCTTGACATTCGAATCGGTTCTGACGGCCATCCAACACCACCTTGACCTGTGGGCGGCACTGGTCCAGACTTTCTGCCCGTTGATGATATATTCATCACCATCTCTCACGCAGCTTGTCTGAAGACTTGCCAGATCACTTCCTGAATCCGGTTCACTGTACCCGGTGCACCACACGCCGTCCGGATCTCCTGCAGCAATAAGAGGGATATACTTTTCCTGCTGCTCTTTTGTGCCAAACAGCATTAGAGACGGACCGACCCATGCCGTGCCGCTGACGCCCATCCCCACACCCGGAATGCCCCAGTAGCCGACCTCTTCCGAAAATACAAGCCGCTCCATAAAGGAGGCGCCCATTCCGCCGAATTCTTTGGGCCAGGTAAGTGTCAACCATCTTTTCTGAGCCAGTTTTTTTGCAATAGACATGGAAAATTCCCATGATTTGTCCTCATGTTCTTCTTCAAACATATGGCCATATTCATTTTGAGGAATATGTTCCTTTACAAACTCGCGAATCTCACTTCTAAACTCTTCTTCCTTTTTACCAAACTGAAAATCCATAAAAATTTACCTCCATCCAAATTATGTACCGTCAAATATTTTATCCTGATTATTCACCGTGCAGATGACTAATCCTTGCCAATAATAGAAATCGCAGCCACATTTGATGCCGGGCTCCCCCCCAGGTTATGTGTCAAACCGATCCTTGCGTTCTTGACCTTTCTTTCTTCCGGGACCCTGTCCAGAATCTGTTCGTACATGGCATAGATCATTCGTAGCCCTGATGCGCCGATGGGATGGCCAAAGCATTTCAGCCCGCCGTCCACCTGGCAGGGGACCTGCCCGTCAAGGTCGTAAAATCCGTTCATCACATCGTCATAAACCCCGCCCTTGGCAGATAAATGGAGGTCTTCCATGGTCACAAATTCTGTAATGGAAAAGCAGTCATGGACTTCACACATGCTGACCTCGTCTCTCGGGTTTTTAATGCCTGCCTCTTCATAGGCTTTGGTGGCCGCCTTACGGGTGGTCACAAAATGAGACCCGTCCCACGTATTGTGAATCGATTCTTCGCCGGAGCTGACACATATCTGAAGTGCCTTCACCTTGACAATATCCTGATTTTTTTTCAGGCTCTTTGCGATCTCCGGTGTGGTGACGATGGCTGCGGCTGAGCCGTCGCTCACTCCGCAACAGTCAAAAAGGCCTAAGGGATAAGCGATCATGGGCGCCGCCTTGATCTGGTCCTCGCTGATGACTTTTCGCAAATGGGCCTTGGGGTTCAGGGCGCCGTTGGCATGACTTTTTGCAGATATATGGGCAATGGCATCTTTGATTTTATCCATGGGGACATCCCATCTTGCCCCATAGGCCGTGGCCAGCTGGGCAAACAGACCCGGTGCTGTCGCGTTTGCGCCGACCATACGGCCCATGACGCCCATACCGCCGCCGCCGGGCAATCCGCCGTATCCGGTGTCCTTTAATTTTTCCACACCCAGCGCCAGAACGATATCGTACACCCCGCTGGCAACGGAATAAACCGCCGCCCTGAAGGCTTCCGTAGCTGTCGCACAATAGTTTTCCGTCCGGGTTGCCGGGATATATGGCAGTTTCAAGGCCACGGCAATGGGGACGGCGGCTTTGCCAACGTTCACCTCGTCAAAATGGGTGCCGATGTAGGCGGCCTGTAATTCCTGTTTGTCGATGCCGGCATCTGCCAGGCATTCCACGAAAGCTTCTACTGCCAGGTCTTCGGCAGATGATTCCCAGCGCTCACCAAATTTGGTGCATCCCATACCGATAATCGCAACTTTGTCTTTAATTCCGTCAGCCATTATTCTCCCTCCTTTACAGGGACTGCTTTCCAGAAATAACCGGAAATTTCCCTGATTTTGTCATAATATTTTCTGCGGAAACTCATGGTGACCGGCGTGCCTGTCTGGAGTGAATCCAAATCACAGTCCGTCAAATCAAACAAAAATTTACCCCCACCTTCAAACTCAATCTGACCATATATGGCGGGCGGGTTCAGGGATGCGGACAGCATGTCGCCGGTATAGCTCGCAATATGCCCGATTTTGTCAGAATACCGTATCTGCTCCATCTGATCAACTGCGCCGCAGTTCGGATTGACGCATATTTTCTGGGCAGGAAACTGGGCTGTACCGCATTTCTTGCATTTGCCGCCCCAAAGGCCGAGAACCGTTTTCCTGGACCGCCACAGGGCTGACCAGCGGGTCCAGAGGTCCTCTTCTGACCGGAGTCCGCCTTCGACCGGCAAAATATCGCGCCAGACCAGATACTTTGTGTAATTGTCCAGATCCGCCCTGTTTGCAAGGCATCCGGATATGCCATCCCTGGAATTTAATTTCTTTATGTTGTCAGTGACTTCAAAATAAAGGGCATCGCATCCGCTGCCGAAACTGACCACCAGAATCTTGTCCCCCGGATTTGCCTCTTCCAGGGCGCTGATCAGCATGATCAGGGATTGCGGGGTGCCGGTTTCACCGATCTCCGCCTGAAAATTGGACTGCTCTGCTTCAGGTGAGATGTCCAAAATCTTGTTCAGTTTCCTGCGGGCAGCCGGGTAATGACAGGGATAAATAACTTTTGCAAAATCAGTGACCTTCAACCCGTATTTTGACATCAGGCCGTTTACGACCTCAGGAACGAACCGATCAAATCCAAGATCACGGATCCACCGGTCTTCCCACTGGCGGTCATATTTTGCATTTTGCCCTCGAAAATGATCTCCAAAATCATAAGTAATGGAATAGGATCCCTTGAACTCGGCGATGACATTTTCATCCCCCACCAGGAATGATGCAGCCGCATCACCAAAAACCAATTCCTGGGGAGACGCGGGTTTGCCGAGCCGGCTGTCTGATACAGTGACCACAATATTATTTATTCTTTTTGATTCGACCCCCTCCAGGGCAGAGAGCAGGGCTGTAGTGCCAGCTTTGATACCGCCGCCAAAGTCAGCAGCCCTGATATTGTCGTTTAACCCGAGCGCGGTAGTGATAATCCCTGAATTCAGCCGCTCCTTATACGGCATGGTAGTCGAGGCAAAATACAGGCCTTCCACAGTTGAACGGTCTATCCCCTTGAGCGCATCAATACCGGCTGCCACAGCCATGGTAAGACTGTCTTCATCAAAATTGGCCACCGCCTTTTCACCTTTTGCATTGGCAATGTTTGCCGGGTTTATCCATGACATGGCCCCATATGCGATTCCCCGGTTCAACCGGTATCGCGGTACATATCCGCCATACGTACAAAGTCCGATCATACACCCCCCTTTCCTGGACACTGGAACATCACCCACATGTTTCCAGGGCCTGAGTTTACAATATATATTAAGTATAAAACATTGCTTTAATAAATTATGCGCAACTATCTATTTTAAAAGCTAATAAAATTTTATATTTATAGATGGTTAAGCAACTGCTGCGTGGACTATATCCAATTATCCGGCCATAGTAAAGGTTAGTTTTATCCAGGCGTTCTGAGCCACTAGGCTCTCAATACCTTTTTGTCTACTTTTCCAATGGCAGTCAAAGGCATCTCAGTCACAAAACTGACAATTTTAGGCACTTTATAAGGCGCCAGGTTTTCCTTGCAATGGGCCAGGATTTTTTCCTTGATCACCGCCTCATCCATGCCCTTTCCCGCCTCCTGCAGCTGAATAATCGCTTTCACGATCTCACTGCCGGGCCGTTCCGGGTTTGGCTCTCCGACAATGGCACAAAGTTCGATTTCAGGCACTTCATAGAGGGTTTCTTCCACCTGCTTGGAATAAACATTGAATCCACCCACCAGCAGCATATCTTTGGTACGGTCCACAATAAATATAAAACCGTCCTCATCCATCTCTGCCACATCGCCCGTGTAAAGGTAGTCATCTCCGTCTATTTCTTTGATGGCATTTTGAGTGGCTTCCGGGTTGCCATGGTATTCCTTCATGACCTGGGGCCCGCTGACGACGAGCTCTCCGGGTTCTCCAACCGGCATTTCCGTGGTACCATCTACAACATCGACGATTTTTATCTTTGTGCTTTGCGCAGGTATACCCACAGCGCCGAATTTGTTCTTCCCATACATGGGATTAACCGTAATCAAGGGACTGGTTTCGGTCATGCCGTACAATTCGACAACTTTGCCCTTGCCCACAAAAGACTCGAGTTTTTTAATGGAATCCACGTCAAACGGCGCAGCACCGGACAGGCAGTATTTTATAGACGAAAAGTCAAGGGTGGCAAACATTGGATTTTCCATCATCATCTGATACAAGGTCGGCACATTGACCATTTGTGTTGGCCTGTATTTTTTCATGTCCTTGCAGATCTGATCCGTATTCCTTGGATCCGGTACCAGAATCTGCGGATTTCCCATGGAGATGGTCAGCAGCCCCAGGGCCAGGCCGGCCTGGTGGAAAAAGGGAAACCCGGAGCACATGATATCCTGACCCCGCTCGTCGTCCAGAATGTCTTTTTTGGGGTCAATATCTTTATTGAGCCACTGGGTACACTGGGCCGCATCAAATGTCATATTTCTGTGGGTCAGGACGGCTCCCTTGGAAGGCCCTGTTGTTCCGCCGGTATATTGCAGCAAAAGGGCATCGTCAGGGGAAAGATCAACCCCGGGTTTATCAGCCGGAAAAGCGACAATTAATTCTTTGTATGTGATGACTTCCTTTCCCTTAAGCGGTACGATTTTACCGGTGGGGATCTTTTTAAGGAGTTTTCCCAGAAACTGTTTAAAGACAGGCAGATAATCCGCAACGTTCGTTACAATGACATGCTTTAAATCCGGAATCTGGTCGGCGACCTCTTTCAGACGTTCCTGAAATAAAGCGTCCAGGGTAAAGAAGACTTTTGCTTTGGAATCGTTTAATTGATGAATAATCTCTCTTGAGGTCAGCAGTGGTGATACCCCTGAAATCACACACCCCGCCTTCATGGTTCCTGCCAGGGCAATCATATACTGGGGAATATTCGGCAGGTTGATGCCCACCACATCCCCCTTGACGCATCCTTTATCCACCAGGAACCTGGCAAACCGGTCGGAAAGGGCATTTAATTCGCCGAAAGACCCTGTACTGCCAAGAAAATAAAATGCTGGTTTATCCGGATCTTTGTTCAAGCCTTTTTCCAAAAATTCGAGATAACTGATATCGGGTACAGGTATTTCTTCTGTCACATGCGCGTCATACCACTTAAGCCATGGTTTCTCACTATAGGTTGTCATCACATCCTCCTCCCCTCAGTTTCGCATCCATCCATAAACGGCTGTTTTTCCGACTTCATGGGTGGACACCTCGTTAGAAAGAACTTGGTTTAGTATCCCTCAAGCCGGGCAATCACTTCACACATGATCTCATCGGCGCCGCCGCCAACAGAAATAATCCGCGCATCGCGGTAATACCGGGTGATCAGCATTTCATTCATATAGCCCATGCCGCCAAACATCTGGATGCAGCCGGCCGCCACTTCCTGAAGCACTTTGGCTGCCTTGAGTTTTCCCATGGAAATCTCTCGGGTGGCGTCCAGACCGGCAGATTTCATGCCCACGATGTGATAGGTCAGCTGTTTGAGGGATTCGATCTCTGTCAGCCAGGTGGCCAGGCGGTGCCGCAGCACCTGTCGTTTGATGAGCGGCTTGCCGAATACGACCCGACCCCTGATATAGTCAACGGTCAGGTCGATAATGTCTTTGGCGGCAATGTATCCCATGGGAATTGCTGAGTAACGCTCATGTTGAAACTGCTGCATCTGGTAGATAAACCCTTCCCCCTCCTCGCCGATGAGATTTTCCGCCGGCACCTGCATATTGTCGAAAAAAAGCTCTGCCGTATCACTGCTCCGCATTCCGAGTTTATCGAGCTTTTTGCTGACCTGGAATCCCGGCAAATCCGTGGGCACAACAAACAAACCAAAGGAATGGTAACCGGGTTCATCACTGGTGCGGGCCAGGAGTGTGAGAAAATCGGCCTGGGTACCATTGGTGATAAATGTCTTGGAACCGTTCACCACATACACGTCCCCTTCCCGTTTAGCAGTGGTGGAAAGAGCACTGACACCCGAACCGGCCCCTGGTTCGGTGACTGCGATGGCAGCCACCATGTCTCCGGCAATGGCTGGTTTTAGATAGGTTTCCTTGAGGTATTCACTGCCAAACTCATCAATGGCCGGTGTGGCCATATGGGTTTGAACCGCAATGGCAATGGGAAGGCCAAAGCCCTGGATGTGAGCGATTTCTTCCAGAAAAGCCAACTCGTACCAGTAATCCAGGCCCTGTCCGCCGTATTTGGGATCACACCGGATACCGAGAAATCCGAGATCCCCCATTTTTTTGAAAATGTCATGAAGGGGGGTGTTCCCCTGTTCTTCCCATTCATCCATATTGGGCTGAATTTCTTTTTTGACAAAATCCCTGACAGCCTTTCGGACGAGGTCGTGGTCCTTGGTAAAATACAATTGATCTGCGGATTTGATATTTTGTGTGTTCATTGTCCTCCATTCTCCTTGGGAAACATGTCATTGTCTCCTGAATTTATTTTAATTCGACCCTGTTAAGGGCAAGCGGAATCTTCTCCAGGGCAGGGCTTTGACTTGTCCGGCAGAAATCGGGCAAGGGCCATCATTGCCCTTTCACCGCCCAGGCGACCATCTCTTTATGTTCTCAATGCCCCCTCAGGGTCCACACGGTTTCGCAGCACAGAAAGCTCGACATCTGTTGGGGGTTTGGTTTCCATCACCTTGGCCGGAATCTCCACCTCAAATCCGGTATCCGCCACAACCTGTTCCGGAGAAACTCCCGGATGCAGTGAGTGCACGCGCATTCGTGACGTTTCCGGATGAAAATCAAACACACAGAGGGGTGTGATGCAGTATTTAGGCCCCCCCCCGGGCAGGCAGAGTTTTTTCCTGAGTCCCGGGGTCCCATCACCAAATCCCAATGCGCTGATCTTGCTGCACTTCTCCACAAACAACCTGGGGGTATGATGCTCGGCAACGATATAATATCTCCGGGCCACTGCGGCCAGGGTCGTGGTACCGATACTTCCCGGTCCCCGGAATTTATATTGGCCCCCTTCACCAGCAATCCCGATGAGATTGGTATTGCCGTAGGCATCAATCTGAATGCCGCTGACGTAAAACACATCCATCTTGTGAAACCCAAAAAGGTCGAGGGGAAAATAACTTGCCGATTCCGCCCATCGCATGGGCCTGAAGTCGGTAAAGTACTTGAGCGTCATTACCTGGTCCACATTGTCCAGGCAAACCTTGAAGGCGCCCATTCCCACGGTCATGTTCGGCCCATGAGTAAAATGGGCCAGCAACACGGCCGCCCGGGGGATTGGAAAATTCGCACCCACGGCAGCAAACTCACCGTCCACCAAATCGCGGGCAAGCCAACAAGCCATTAATTCCTTAACACTATAGTCCGTCATGAAACAACTCCTGGTTCAGAATTCATTGAGTGAAAAAAGGGTTCTCACCCCCACCTGTTCCAGGTAGGCCAGGTGGTCTTCCGGGGTATCGATAAATCGTTTCAGGTATTCGTCCCATGCACTGTGATCGCCTTTGGTGGACATGTAGGCAGCAGTCGCATATTGGGTAAGGTGGTCATGATCTTCAACATACAACCCATGACACGAATACGGATGCGATCCATACGGCATCCGAACGATGGTCTGGGCGTTATACGCTGTCTTAAAGGGGTCACGCCGGATCTCTTCCGGCGAAACAATCCTCTCCACCGTCGTAATGGTGGTGTCGGCCGCCCGATGGATCAATCCATCTGCAAAAGCATTTCCAGTGTACTGGACATTTCCGTATCGATCGGCGCAATTGGCGTGCGTAATGGCCACATGGATGGGCATGGCCGGAACAGCCAGCAGGGGTTCATTGTGAATCGGATCCCTGAATTCCTTTAAATCCTTGTTCAACTCGGGCAGGGCCGTCCCCAGCCCCCCCCGAACCGGGAAAAAAGGAACCCCTGCGGCAGTGGCATGGAGCATGGCTGCTATGATGATTTCATCACATTCCCATATATCGATCTGCCCGCTCTCTGCCGCTTTCTTAAAAAAAGGCCCTATGGGGGCCGCTGCTTCCGCACCCACGTATGCTGAAATCAAACGGCGGACACAGCCACAGCCGACCAATAGATCCACCTCAAGAGAAGCAGACAAGCTTCCAATAACGGTCAGGCCTTTGATCCGACGTCCGGCCAACCCCCGGATGATCCCCATGGCGTGTTGTGCCGTGATAAAACCACCCAGGGCAATGGTCATGCCGTCTTGGATTTTATCAAGGGCCGCTGCTTCATCCACGATCACCGATTTCCTTTCCATCCTGACAAACCCCTCCATGCCCTGTGATTTGTTTTGAACAATAATGCGGTTCAGACTTTAAATACGCCTGTCTTTTCCGGGGTCATTTTCCCCACCTGCCAAATACCGTGCACCGGCGAAACCGTGACATCATTGGCATCTTTCATCTCAAGCATGATATTTCCGACCCTGGCATTTCCTACCAGGATACTTCGTCAGTGTTTATCCAGTCGGAAATCGGGACATGCAGTCCGGTAGGCACTTTCTTTCCGCCCATGTCGACTATTTTGACCTTGGCCTGGTGAAGCCGCAGCATGGGGATGGTATGGGATTGATACGAAAAAGTCTTACCGCCGTACATGCCGTTAAAATCCCAGACCAGATTGTCCATGGCCTTTTTGATGCCTTCACGGGATAAATCCCCGGCCTTGTCGGCTTCCAGTAAGGCCTTCTGGATAATAAACGCAGTGCGCAGACCCTGTTCGTATAGAGACATATCCTTAATCCCGCCTTCTTTGATGCTCTTTTTATAGTCCTCACCACGATATTTTTTAGCAAAATCATGGACCTTTTTGACCCAGGCATTGTCCATGGGCGTTGCGGACCGCGGAACAGCATCAAAGGATGGGGCACAATAAGCGCCAATGAAGCCGTCATAAGCCTCTCCCATGAGAAGGATGGGAATACGACTGCCCATATAGGCCGTCCCCATGAGCTGGATATCCGGAATGACTTTTTTTGCAGTCTTGAAGAAAATGGCCGTGCAACCCATGGTTCCGGTATAGCCATGATAGATAACATACTGGGCCTTGGCTTTTCGCAAAGTCATCCACTCAGTGGTTGCTGCCGTTGCTGTGTATGGATATTCAATCTCGGCCACCACCTCCAGGCCTTTTGCCTTGGCATATGCAACTGCCTGGGGTGTGCCGTCCCTGCCGAACGCAGTGGGGCTGTTGACAAATCCAACCCTGGCTTTTCCCGGCCCCTTATGGTTGTCAGAAATCCATTTGACCAGGGTCTTCATCTGGGGCTCATAGGTTGCCCCCATGGAATAATAATAAGGATGGCTTGGCTTACCGTCCTTCACGGAGAACATTTCCGTGGAATAGGACCCGTCGACCCAGGGAATTTTTTCTTCCTTGTTTACCTTTTCAGCCAGCGCTATAATACCGCCGGTGATGTAGCCCGAAGCCATGACGAATTCATCCCGACTGTACTTGGATGTAAACCTGATGAAATTGGCCACCTCCACCTCCGGCTCGTAGCGCATGTCCTCCAGGAACCACTTAATCGGCTTTCCAT
>JAUXCK010000057.1 GCA_030618925.1 Desulfobacteraceae bacterium | reverse complement strand
GGTGATGGCTTTCCACCCATTTGCCACCATGAAATAGACGATGATGGCAAGGGCCAACCCGTTTATGGCAGCGGCTGAACGAAACAACAAGAAAAAGGCAGACTGAATGAATGTTTTTTTCCGACGTATGGAAAACATTTCGCTTCCATCAACATCAGGCCTGTCTTTTTTTGCTTCGACCGATTTCACAGGGTTGCCTCTCCTACCTGTCTGTATTTATTTGAGATGTGGTCTGCGACCAGGTTAAAGAAAAACGTAAAAACAAACAAGACAACACCGATGGCAAAAAGCGCATAATAATGGTCTCCCCGGTAGGGAGCTTCGGCCATTTCGGCCGCGATACTGGCGGGGAGCGGCCTTGCAGGGTCAAAAATAGATGTGGGTATCATGGCGGCCCCCCCTGCCACCATGAGAACCACCATGGTCTCTCCGATGGCCCTTGACATCCCCAGGATAACGGCTGTGCTGATGCCGGATATGGAAGCGGGCAGGGTTACCCGGACAATTGTGTCAAGGGGTGTTGCCCCCAGCGCCAGGGATGCCTCCTTGAGGCTGACAGGCACACTGTAAATAGCGTCTTCGGAGAGGCTGCAGATGGTGGGAACCGACATAAACGCCAGCATCAGGGATGCGTTAAAAATATTGAGGCCGGTCGCGATATCAAACGTGTCCTGAAGAAACGGTGCCACAATCACCATGCCAAAAAAGCCGATGACAACAGACGGAAGAGATGCCAGAAGCTCCACAACCGGTTTTACGATCTCCCGAAGCCTGTAAGAAGCCATCTCGGCAAGGTAGATGGCTGTCATCACCCCAAGGGGAATGGCCATGAGCGCAGATAATAAAGTGATCGTTAAAGATCCCATAATCAGAGGGAATATACCAAAATCAGCCGGATCTGACGTGGGATACCAGTATTTTCCAAAAATAAACGAGTTAACGCTCACCTGGTTGAATATGGGAAGCCCTTCCATAAATAAAAAGAGCGTAATCATCAAAAGAATCACCACCGATACTGTGGCAATAAGAAAAAAGAAATATCGCATAAATTTTTCTTTATATTTTTGACGGATAGCCATTTCCCCTGCCTTGTTAGTGTCCATCCATATGCCGGTTCCCTTCAAATCCGACATTTACATCGTTACACTTGGGAGGCAAACTAGTAAAGGGGAATAAATCCTGCATTCCTCACAAGTTGTTGTCCTTTTTCAGGATGAAGGGCATACTTGATAAACTTTGACACATCCCCTGTGGGCCACTTATTGGTAAACATGTAAAGTGGCCTGCTCACGGGAAAAGTGGCATCCAAAGTGGTTTTTTCAGATCCGACCACACCGCCTACAGTGAGTGCCTTCACACTGCTGTTCATATACCCAAGGCCGATATAACCCATGGCGTTTTTATTATTGGCAACCGCCTGGAGGACCGTGCCGTTCGATGCCTGAAGCAGGGCACCCGGAAAGACCCTTTCCTTTTTCATGACCTTCTTTTCCCAGACCTCATACGTTCCCGAGGAAGTGTCCCTGGATATGACCACAATTTTTCTGTCCGGTCCGCCAACCTGATTCCAGTTTTTAATCTCACCTTTATAGATGGCCTTTAACTGCGCCAGGCTGAGATCGGAAACAGAATTGGACGGATGCACAACAGGGACAATACAATCGTAGGCAATACTAAAAGGAACAGGGTAGCGTCCCTTTTCCACGGCCAGCTTTACTTCCTTATCCTTAATAAACCGTGAACTGTCTGCAATGTCCGTGGTACCGTCGATAATGGCCTTAATACCATTGCCTGACCCGCCGCCGGAAATGGATATGCGGGTGTCCGGGAACTCTTTCATGTAGGCTTCGGCCAGTTTTTGTGCAATGGGGAGTACGGTTGTTGAACCCTTGATTGTAATTTTCCCGGCCCACACATAATTTGCTCCCATAAAGAAGACGAGACCCATCACCCCATAAAATAATATTTTGCTCTTTTTCATTTTTCCCTCCTTAATCATACTTCATAATCCCGTTGCCATGCGGGGACTCAGGTTAGGCCTGATTAAAATAACATCCAAAACTATTTATGTGAAATATACTGCCTGTTTGTTAGAACCGGATTAGGATAAAGTGTTTTTTGTGTTAATAAAAAATTAAAGCCATCCCATTGTAAAGGATGGGAATCGGGATGTGTTCATTCGGTACGATAATTGATTAAATCTGCATTTAGGATGCAATTTTTCCTTGACAGATATCTAATGTGTGATATATTAGATTTTAGCATAAAGAAACACTATAAGTATTTAAAACAATTAATAAAGGAGATTAAAATGAAAATGACAACTGAAGAGGCATTTATAAAAGTTCTCCAGATGCATGGGATAGAACACGCGTTTGGTATTATTGGTTCGGCAATGATGCCTATTTCTGACCTTTTTCCAAAAGCCGGCATCTCTTTTTGGGATTGTGGACATGAATGCAACGCCGGTATGATGGCGGACGGTTTTACCCGTGCCTCCGGCAAGATGTCCATGATGGTCGCCCAGAACGGCCCGGGTATCACCAACTTTGTGACACCGGTAAAAACCGCTTATTGGAACCACACACCATTGCTTCTGGTAACACCCCAGGCGGCAAACATGACCATGGGCCAGGGGGGTTTCCAGGAAGTTCCCCAGATGTCCCTGTTTGAGGACATGGTTGCCTATCAGGAAGAAGTCCTTCATCCCTCCCGTGTAGCCGAGGTTCTCAACCGGGTAATCATGCAGGCAAAACGTGCTTCTGCTCCGGCTCAGATTAATATACCCCGTGATTTCTGGACCCAGGTGGTGGAAATTGAGCTGCCTGCCGTTGTTGATTTTGAACGCCCGGCGGGTGGCAAAAAGGCAATCACCCGGGCAGCTGAGCTTCTGGCGAATGCCAAATTTCCTGTCATTCTGAATGGCGGCGGTGTTGTGATTGGCAGCGCTATCAAAGACTCAATGGAACTTGCCGAGCGACTGGATGCCCCTGTATGCTGTGGATACCAACATAATGACGCTTTTCCCGGCAGCCATCCCCTGTTTGCCGGGACCCTGGGTTATAATGGTTCAAAAGCCGGCATGGAACTGATTGCCAGGGCTGACGTTGTACTGGCGCTGGGTACCCGCTTAAATCCCTTTTCTACCCTGCCTGGATACGGCATTGACTACTGGCCAACTGATGCAGCCATCATTCAGGTTGACATCAATCCCGATCGTATTGGCCTTACCAAACCTGTTGCAGTGGGCATTGTCGGTGATGCCAGGAAAGTTGCCAACGCTATTCTGGCCCAACTCCCTGCCACTGCAGGTGACACGAACCGTAAAGAGCGCAAGGCAACTATTGAAAAAATCAAATCGGACTGGAACCAGGAACTGGCAGGTATGGATCATGAAGAAGATGATCCAGGCACTACCTGGAATGAACGTGCCCGGAACCGTGAACCTGAAAAAATTACAGCCCGCATGGCATGGCGTTCCATCAAGGCAGCCCTGCCCGAAAATGCGATCATTTCCTCTGATATCGGAAACAATTGTGCCATTGGTGCGGCCTATCCAACCTTTGAAGAAGGCCGTAAATATCTGGCGCCAGGTATGTTTGGACCCTGTGGGTATGGTTTCCCTGCAATCTGCGGCGCAAAAATAGCACACCCCGAAGTGCCGGTAGTCGGTTTTGCCGGTGATGGCGCCTTTGGTATTTCAATGAATGAAATGACGGCCTGTGGTCGCAGTGAATGGCCTGCCATTACCATGGTCATCTTCCGTAATTACCAGTGGGGTGCTGAAAAACGCAATACCACCCTTTGGTTTGATGACAACTTCGTCGGAACCGAGCTGAATCCAGATGTTTCCTACGCTGATGTCGCAAAAGCATGTGGTGTCGAAGGTGTCCAGGCGACTTCCATGGATGATCTGACCGAAAAATTAAGTGCTGCCATCAAAGCACAGATGGAAGAAGACAAGACGACTTTCATCGAGGTTCTTACCAACCAGGAGCTGGGCGAACCCTTCCGGCGCGATGCCATGAAAAAACCGGTTGCTGTTGCAGGAATCAATAAGGCTGACATGCGCCCCCAGAAAGGAGTGTAACCCATGAAACCTAAAATGAATTGGCTGGATTATGATATCGAAGACATGGTTGATGGAGATAAAAATTGTCTTTGGCACCATCTAAAGCCCCATAAGTGCTTTGAAACCCAGGAGCAGATGATCATTGTTGAAGGCCGGGGGCTGGTTGTAAAGGATATCAGAGGTAAAGAATACCTTGATGCCACATCCGGCGGTGTCTGGAGTGTCATGGTCGGGTACGGCCGGGACTCCATTGCTGAGGCTGTTTGCGCACAAATGAAGAAAATGCCTTATTTTGCGGGTGTTTTTGGCAATGTCCCCGCCATTAAATTTGCTCAAAAGCTTTTAGAAAAACTACCCAACCATGGCAAAGTGTATTTCTCCAACTCAGGTTCGGAAGCCAATGAAAAAGCGTTTAAACTTGTTCGTCAGGCATCCAGGATCAATGCAAAACGCAAAGGCAAATATAAAATAATGTACCGTGACCGTGATTACCATGGCACGACTATTGGTGCAATGAGTGCAACCGGCCAGGCGCAGCGAAGGCAGGATTTCGGTCCGTTTGTCGACGGGTTTGTAGAGTTTCCCCATTGTGCATGTTATAGATGCCCATATGATAAAACCTATGGGAAATGTGATATTGAGTGCGCACGAAACGTTGAGGATATTATCCTTAAGGAAGGACCTGACACAATAGGCGGTATGATTGTAGAGCCCATTACCGCCGGCGGTGGAATTCTCAAACCTGTTGAGGAGTACTATCCTGTCCTCCAGGAAATCTGTAAAAAATATGATATCTGGCTCATCATGGATGAGGTCGTCTGCGGGTTTGGCAGAACAGGAAAATTCTGGGGTCATGAGCACTTCGATGTCGATCCTGATATTATTACCATGGCAAAAGGGCTTGCCAGTTCATATGAAGCCTTGTCTGCAACCGTTGTTAAGCAAAAAGTGTACGAAGTGTTTTTGAATGACCCGACAGATCCCGATACACGATTGAACTATTTCAGGGACATAAGCACCTATGGCGGGTGTACCTCGCCAATGACGGCAGCACTTGAAAGCACTAGGATTATCGAGGATGAAAACCTGGTTGAAAACAGCCGTATCATGGGTGAATATCTGTTTGAAAAACTCGATGAACTTAAAAAATATGACTGTGTCGGTGATATCAGAGGCCTGGGGCTTTTTGCCGGCATTGAGTATGTTAATAACAAAGAGTCCAAAGAGCCCATAACAGAAGAACAGATGGCAACCCTTATAGGCAACGTCATCTCAGAAGGTGTTATTGTCGGAAGAACAATCTCAAGTTTTCACGGGTTAAATAACATTATGAATTTTGCGCCTTGCCTGATTATCACGAAAAAACAAGTTGACACAATTGTGGGTGCGGTGGCAAACGCTATTGAAAAAACATTTAAATAAAAAATTGAGAGGTTAACGATAATGATTGTTGGAATTTTAAAAGAAATTAAAATCGCTGAAAAAAGAGTGAGCATGGTCCCGGGTGGCGTCATTTCCATGATCCAGAATGGTCATGAGGTTCTGGTTGAAAAATCTGCCGGAGACGGCGCAGGGTTTTCAGATGCTGAATATGTTGCTGCGGGGGCCGTTATTCTTGACACGCCTGGTGAAATCTATCAAAAATCAGATATGGTGATGCACGTTAAAGAGCCCCAGCCTTCTGAATATGATTTGATCAGAGAAGACCAGATTATTTTTACTTACCTCCACCTTGCGGGTGATGAACAGCAGACAGAAGCTCTCTTGAAAAGCAACTCCATCGCTATTGCCTATGAAACCATTGAAAAAGACAATGGATCGCTTCCACTTCTGCTGCCCATGAGTGAAGTGGCTGGTCGTATGGCCACACAGGAAGCGGCAAAATATTTAGAAATGCCCCAGGGTGGAATGGGTATTCTTCTTGGCGGTGTCACCGGTGTTGAACCTGCCACGGTTGTTGTTATCGGGGGCGGTGTTGTCGGTATCAATGCAGCGAAAATGGCTTGCGGACTGGGCGCACAAGTTTATATCCTGGATATGAACCTTGAAAGGCTCGCCTACCTTGATGATGTCATGCCTGCAAACTGCTTTCCGATCATGTCCAATGCAGTTGTTCTGGAAAAACTTGTTCTAAGAGCGGACGTCGTTATCGGTGCTGTTCTTGTTGCAGGCGCAAAAGCGCCTAAACTTCTGACAAAAAAAATGATCAAAGAAATGAAGGATGGTTCTGTCGTTGTTGATGTTGCCATTGACCAAGGCGGATGTTTTGAAACTTCAAAAGCAACCACTCATGATGACCCAACCTATACAATTGATGGTGTTATTCATTATTGTGTTGCCAATATGCCCGGTGCTGTTGCTAAAACTTCTACTATTGCACTTACCAATGCAACCCTTCCCTATGCCATCCAGATTGCAAACAAGGGATGGAAAAAAGCAATGCAGGACAGTAAAGAGATTAGGCTTGGTGCCAATATCATTAATGGCCAATTGACCTACAAAGCGGTTGCGCAGGCGCTTGATCGTGATTATTCTCCTGTGGAAAAATTTCTCTAAAACCTGTTTGAACAGCACTAATAAGGATTGCTGCAATGGAGAATCAACTCAATATTACCTCTCTCAGAGAACAGGTTTATGCGTATTTACGAAAACAAATGAACCTTGGTACTTTTATTCCCGGATCAACCATAAATATAGGCGAGATTGCCAAGCAGTTGGGTATCAGCAAAACGCCTCTCAGAGATGCACTGATTCATCTTGAGATAGAAGGATTTGTCACGGTTCTACCCCGCAGAGGTGTCCGCGTGAACATGCTGGAACTTGCGGACGTCAAAAATGCATATGATGCCATTGGAATGGTTGAGGCTTCCATCATCCTGGATTGTTTTGAAAGAATCAAGCCGTCCCATATTTCGAAGCTTGAAAAGCTTAATGAGGCAATGATTTCTGATATTAAAAAAAATGACTTTAAACAACTTTTCAAGACCAACCTTCAGTTTCACGATGTCTATCTTAATGTTTCAGACAACAAATTATTAAAAAAGTTTATCCTTCCAATAAAACACCGGCTCTATGATTTTCCAAAGAAAAATTATATCAATGACTGGGAGAATAGAAACTGTAAAGAGCACCAGATGTTTATTGACCATTTAAAAGAGGGAAATTCAAAAGATGCTGCAAAAACATTAAAAGATGTTCACTGGTCCTTTGATTTTCAGGAAGTGTTTATTAAAAAATTTTATAACATGGGTGACTGATGTTGAACCTGCACTGGTTTTCCCTTGGTCTTTCCCCAAAACCGGTTATTTGTTAATTATGAAAATATTGGTTATTAATGCAGGCAGTTCTTCATTAAAATATCGACTTTTTGACATGGATGATGCCAGTGTCATGACTGGCGGTGTTCTTGAACGAATTGGAGAAGCTTCAGCCGTCTGGACTCATACTATATTTATCCAGGGCAACAAAAAAAAACTTGTCCGGAAACAGGAAATAAAAAATCACAAAATCGGATTATATCTTGTGGCAGGCCAGATCGTCGATCCCGAAACCGGTGTGATTGATGATATCGCCCAGATTGATGCCATTGGTCATCGTGTGGTTCAGGGCGGAGAAGCCTTTGGATCTGCCATTCTTATTGACCATGCCGTCAAACAGGCCATCAGGGATAACAATCCCCTTGCACCCTTGCATAATCCTCCGAACCTTATTGGAATTGAAGTTGCTGAAGAACTTTTCCCCGGCATTCCCAATATTGCAATTTTTGATACTGAATTTCATCAGACCATGCCGCCGAAAGCATTTCTCTATGCACTCCCGCATGAATACTACACACAGTTTAAAATTCGAAGATATGGTTTTCATGGAACATCACATAAGTATATCTCAAGACAAGCTGCAAAACTGCTTGGAAAAAATATAGACGACGTAAACCTGATTACCATTCACCTGGGAAATGGGTGCTCCATCTGTGCTGTCGAAAAAGGCAAATGCAAAGATACGTCCATGGGCATGACACCTCTTGCCGGCATCATGATGGGTACCCGGACAGGAGATATTGACCCGGCCATCATAGGGTATCTCCTAAAACATACCCATATGAGTATAAAAGAGCTGGATACAGTTTTAAATAAAAAAAGCGGGCTCAAAGGGATCTGTGGTTTGAATGATATGCGAGATATTCATGAAGCCGCCGAAAAAGGCAATCGCAAAGCAGCGCTGGCTGTTGATATGTTCTGCTACCAGGTAAAAAAATATATCGGCGCCTATGCAGCGGTTCTTGGAAATCTCGATGCTGTGATTTTTACCGCCGGGATCGGTGAAAATGATGACATTGTAAGGGCCAAAGCCTGTGAGAATCTTTCATTCCTGGGCATCAAGATAGATCCTGAAAAAAACCGTTTGAAGCAATCCAGACCTTTTGCCATACATGCCCGGGACAGCCGTGTGCAGGTGTGGGTGATTCCTGCCAATGAAGAACTTCAAATAGCAAAAGAAGTCATGCAGATAGTGAGATAAATGCTGTGTGCACACCAACGCACATTCACGGCGCTATTTGACACCAACAACTTTAAAATTAAATCACAATGTCGTCTATTGAAAAAATGGCAGAATATGATATTTGTTTTAAATGGTTTGAAAAATGATTAACCGCTCCCTGAAGGCGAACTGCGGGGTCTGGTGCATAGAGAGATAGAGCTATTATCATGTCTCATAACACAATCAAATCCGGTTATTCCAGGTTAGTAGACAGATTGAATCGCTTTCCTCAGGGCGCACCCCCTTCTGAGCTATTATTTAAAATTTTGAAAATGCTTTTCAGTGAGAAAGAAGCCAAACTGGTTTCACTCATGCCCATCAAACCCTTCACAGCGAAAAAAGCCAGTCAAATCTGGAAAATGGATTTGACCAGCACTCAAAAGATTCTGGACAAATTGGCCGGCCGCGCTATCCTGGTTGACATCGAACAGAATGAGGCGTCCGTTTATGTCTTGCCGCCACCGATGGCGGGTTTTTTCGAGTTCTCTTTAATGCGTGTGAGGGATGACATTGATCAAAAGGTATTAAGCGAACTGTTTTATGAATACATAAATGTGGAAGAAGATTTCATCAGGGAGCTATTCACCCGGGGTCAAACTCAGTTGGGGCGTACCTTCGTCCAGGAACCTGTCTTACCCATAGAGAATGCACTGCATGTTCTGGATTATGAGCGGGCGACCGAAATCATAAAATGTGCTACCCATCAGAGTGTTGGGGTCTGTTACTGCCGTCACAAGATGCAGCATCTGGACAAAGCCTGTAAAGCACCGCAGGAAATATGTATGACATTTAACAACACAGCCGCGTCGCTTATTAAGCACGGCTGCGCTCGTTCGGTAGAGAAGGAGGAATGTCTTGATTTATTGCAGGTCGCCTATGAGCACAACTTGGTTCAGTTCGGTGAAAATGTAAGAGAGAAAGTAAATTTTATCTGCAACTGCTGTGGATGCTGCTGTGAGGCGATGATTGTTGCCCGGCGTTTTGGAATTTTAAACCCTGTCCATACGACCAACTTTATCCCGGTTGTAACCGAATCTGATTGCAATGGATGTGGCAAATGCGTGGCGGCATGTCCAGTAGAAGCAATGACACTGGTTTCCGCCAACAACCCGCTCAAACCCAAAATGAAAGTGGCCAAGCTGGATGAAGATCTCTGCCTGGGATGCGGTGTTTGCGTCAGGTCTTGCCCAAAGGACAGTATTCACTTAAATTCTCGACCGAGAAGAGTTATTACTCCCCTGAATGGAACACACAGGGCGGTCTTGATGGCTATTGAACGGGGTAAGCTGCAGGACCTGATTTTTGACAATCAGGTTTTATGGAGTCATCGAGCCATGGCTGCAGTCTTAGGTGTTATTCTGAAACTTCCGCTGTTCAAGCAAGCCCTTGCAAATCAACAGGTGAAATCGCGCTATCTGGAGGCCCTGATTCATTACACAAAAATTTAGGGTGACTTAAACCTAAAAAAAACAGATGCTTTCCCTGAAGCGCTTTAGCTTGACAAACGGTTTTGAACAAAATACATTTAAAAATCCTGAATTGCATTACAAACTGTGAAAAAACCGGGGACAATTGACTCAAACGCTTATTTTTTATCAAAAGGGGGAAATGATTATGTTAGGATGTCCGAAATGTGGTCGCCTGGTGACAAAGTTGTATGGATTAAGGGCTCAGACCGAATCCCAATGCACGGAATGTTTTACAAAGTACATCAGAAGCAATGGAATTATTATATCTTACATGAATGAGGATAGAATAAAAATAGAACAGAACAAGGAGGTCAATCAACCGGAAAAAAAACCAGCAACAAACCATTTTCGTTCTTCCCAGACAAGCTATAGCAGAATCGGTGTAGAGGAAGAAGAGCTGATTCAGGGGTAGAAAAAAAAACATGCGCGCCCTTCTTGGTTTTCCACCCTGCCCCCTTGTATCCTGGAGAAGACGATGACAGCACCTAAAGTCACC
>JAUXCK010000228.1 GCA_030618925.1 Desulfobacteraceae bacterium | reverse complement strand
TCCATGGGGGATAAAAATTCATCCACCAGGCCATGATCCATCAGAAAATCAGCATAGCGAATCCATTCGGCCACAGGTGAGCATATAACAGAAAAACCTTTTTGTGCAAGTTGTTCGGTCAGATGCCTGCGGGACAATGGATCCCGCCTGACAAATATTTCACCTGCAAGATAAATCGTGGGAACTTCCCGGAAAGGCCGTTTCATGGGGATGCTGCCGAACCTGTTGCCGGCCTGCTGCAATTGTTTCTCAATCCCCTTAACACTGCTTTTCTCCAGGGCACACAGAATCTTTGTCCATTCCGCTTCAAATATCTCCATGGCTGCACCGGTATCTGTCGCGTTTGCCAGGATCATAGACCGGATATCTTCCATTACATCGGAAATAATGACGGCCCGCCATCCCCGCAGCAGGAAATCATTGCCCAGGCCGGCATAGCCATTTTCAGAACTGAGCGAAAATACAGCGACGTCTTTCAATTCAAGCCGCTTTACCAGATCCTCCATGAATATATAGTACTGCCCGAAACGGCACGGACCGGAGCCGGTGGGCATGAAATAAACCAGAACTTCGTCGTCCTTTTTCTGGTGCCTGACATAATTGAGCAATGTTCCCGTGGTCAGAATCAATGGAAGACATTCCTTGCACGATGTATTGGCGCGCCCTGTTTTCAGTTCTGCTTCACCTGATTCCGGATACACTTTTGAATTAAATCCCGCCCACTTGAAAACCGCGGCAATGGATTCAGAACCCAGACGGCCCATTGACGGAAAAAGAAGCGTCACCTGTGGATCGGCCATGGAAAAAACCTTTCCGGAAGATGTCGCCACTTTTGGCAACCCTTTACCTGTCAAGATCCGGGCAGGGCTGAAAGTACTGATTTTTTGAGGGATCTGTTTTTCGTTCATCAGCTGCCGATAAGAAGCAACAATATCAAGGAAGGCTTCTATTCTTGTTTCCAGCCCGGCATCTGCCGTATGATTATCGAGTTCCAGGGTCAGGGATGGCTTTTGGCCCATGATACTTCTGAAGTAGCCGATCACGAAAGAATCCGGGCCGCAGGAAAAGTTAGTGATAAATGTGCTGTAGAGCTGAGGATGCTTTTCGACCATTCTTGCCGCCATGAGTATGCGCTGCCCCATTCCCCAATACATGTGACGTTTAATCTTCTCCTGCTCAAACGGGAGGAAATCAAACGGAATCACCTGAACACCTCTTGACGCCAATTTATGCGGAATGCCCATGTTGGCTTCTTCAACAAACCCGTTATAGGATCGGCCAAACAAAACCACCGCTGTCCGATCAGGATCCGCCTCTATCTCTTTTAGTACTTCCCGTCCGATGCGCTTCATCTCTTCCTGGCATTTCCGTTGCACATCCACAGCCTTGTCAAAGGCATCCTGTGCCGACTTTCGGCTGATGCCCATCTGCACCGCAGTATCGACCAGGGACGTCTTTGATGCCATCAATCCCTTATTCATATCAAGAAGCGGAGACAGGACCTTGGTGCCGTTTTGCCGCAGCTGATCCATGTCGGTCTTGAACGTTGTCTGCATGTAAAAGGGTTCTCCCTGCACAAAGGGACAGACCTGGGAGCTTAAATTCCCGTTTTGACTCGGCATGGATTTGAAATGAGGCAAAAAAATAAAATCCGGCCGGGTGTCCATGTTTAGAAGCGAATAAAAAAAACCATGGGCCAGTTCCGCCGGGTAGCAGAAAGCGGCATTCCTGCGATCGATGCCTTCCCGGGAAGGGGTAGAAGGAAGTATTGTTTCATATCCAAGTTCCGCAAAAAACGTAGAATATAACGGAAAATAAGTATTCACCAGGAAACTCCGGTTCATTCCTATTTTCCCTTTTGGGGGGCACCCCTCTTCCCTTTCCACAGTGCCGCCGTATTTCTCAAATATGAGATGCTGCCGGACCCTTACCAGATCTAGTTTCTCCACATCAAATTTGATATGGTTGCGTAAATTGTAATACCTGTTGCACGCACCGCCAAAAGGGTATTTCACCCCTTCAAGCGCGATCATTGCGATATTGCATCTGCGGTCACACGCTTTACTGCCTCCCCGGCAGACAAATGATTTTCCGTAGGTCACTTCCCGATCCATAAGGGATTCCAGATCAAATTGCTTTTCCTCCATCTGACCGGATTCGATTCGCTTTTTGACTTCCAGCGCAGCACCGAATGCCCCCATGAGCCCGGGTTCCGGCGGAACGACAATCGGCTTGCCTACAAGCGATGCCATGGCAAGCGGAATCGCCCGATTGTAGCAAACACCGCCCTGCATAAAAACTTTCTCCCCCACAGGCCGGTTGCCTTTGACCCGGTTGGCGTAATTCATACAGATGGAATACACCAGGCCGGCAACGATATCTTCGTGCGCGCACCCTTCATGAATGGCGTTCTTGATATCAGAAGCAATAAACGCCGCACACTGATCATTGAAATTGGGCGGGCGTTCCCCCTGAAGCGCGATATCCGCAATCTCCTCCATTTTGACGCCAAGCGACTCAAAGGCCGATTCTTCCAGGAAAGATCCGGTACCGGCCGAGCAGGCCTCATTCATGGCATAATCAGAAGAAACACCGTTTGTAATATAAGTATACTTGGCATCCTGACCACCGATTTCAAAAATGGTGTCCACACTGTGATCAAAAAACACGGCGGCCACGGCGTGTGCGATAATTTCGTTGATCACGCCATCGGTAAGGGCGTGAAGGCCGGCAATCTGACGTCCGGAACCGCAGACACCAAGCCCTGTAATTTGGATTTTGGATGGGTCCACCCGCTGTTTCATCTGGGTCAATATCGCCCTGTAACACTGCCTGGATGCCCCTACCGGGTCGCCACTTGTACGGAGATACACAGAAGATAAAAGGGCGTTGTCCGACCGTCGCAGCAGAACCGCCTTTGTGGTGGTTGAGCCCACATCGAGTCCGAGCAGGCAGACATCCCCGGATTGGATTTCAGCCCTCTCAAGGGTTTTGAATTCCACCATATGGGCAAAATCCCTGAGGGGCGGCAGGACTTCGAATGATGTTTTTTCACTTTTGAAAAGATTTTTTATACCAGGGAAAGGCGCCGTGTTATTGTCCATGGCCCACAGGGCTGCACCGAGCGCTTCAAAATAAGGCGCCTCTTTGGGGACGATCAGCCCGGGAATCTCTGTTTGCAGATTTTTAATCATCATCCGGTTCCGTGCGCTGCCGCCGACAATCATAATATTTTCATGCTTCACCTTTTTCAGAAGTTCCAGGATTTTATCTGCCATCATCACGCTGAGCCCGGCCGTGACCTTTGACCTCGGCACACCTTTATTGGTGGCATGTGTGCAATCCGATTTGCAGAAAACAGAGCAGCGCCCGGAAACAGGATAGGGGGTAATGGTGTCGTCCCATTTGGCAACATCCTCGAGTGACACATCCATCCGGCGCAATTGCTGAAGAAAAAACTCGCCGGTACCGGATGCGCACTTGTTCCCGGTCAGCACATTGGATATCCGGCCCCGGGAGTCCAGTACATAAGCCATAAAGGTTTCACCGCCGGCTGAGACAACTGCCGGGCACGACGCATCCCGGGGTTTTAGAAAACCGTAGGCGTGCTCCACTGCGACAGGCTCTGGAATCGATGACAAATGAACATGCTCGTGAAGTTTTCGACCGGTAACGGCAATGGACTCAATTGAATCAGGATCAAAATTTTCAAAATATGAGTGTATGGCATTCTTGGGGTCACCGCCATGGGGATACAGCGTATAATCTGTCACCCGGGCATGATTTGTGTTTCCCCCCACTTTCGCCTCCCCCTGGTACGGAACGAACTCGACTTGTGCAAAAGACACTGTCGAGGCGCCAAGGCACACCCCAAGGGATTTTTTATTCATGGACATGGGTTCTTTCTCCTAAGATTAAATCTTCTGTGCACCATGGTAAGGAATCGGGTCTGCACAACCCCGACAGCAGAGAGTTGAGGCACCATCCATATAATGTCTGGGTCAAAAGGTCAATAGACAAGGGGGGCCACTCTTTCTGATATCAAGCGCTCAATCAGGCTTAAAAAAAGAGTCAATAGGAGATTTGACCCCCTTTTTAAGAGCGAATGTCGAATGTCGAATGTCGAATGTCGAAGGATGGCATCACTTCGCTCTGTCAATTATAAAAAACTTTTCTGAGTCAATAGGGAATTTGACCCCGTCCCTCTAAAAAAGTTTGAAATTTTTTCTTGACAGGGGTGGACAGTCCATTTAGTATGCGGTCGACGGTCGACCGATTACGCATAAATACCATTTTATCCAGTTTGTTTTGTATTTAGTACCCCACCACAGGGGTACTATGACATGAAAAACACCCATTAAAGCCTGTTTGCAGGAGGAGAAAACACCATGACACTTTCACAAAAAGAATTTGATGCAATCATTGTGGGAAGCGGCCCCGGGGGGGCAACAGTGGCAAGGGAATTGTCCTTAAAAGGAAAAAAGGTCCTTGTCCTGGAATGGGGCGACAATGACCCTGTGAAAGGAACGCTCCGGCAGGTGATTCCCCGGGGGTTTCTCCCCGGAAAAGGGCTGCTCATCACCGGACAAATGATAGGGATGATCCGGGGCATTACAACCGGCGGCAGTTCCATTTATTACTGCGCAACAGCATTTGACCCGCCTGTGGATATGCTCAAAACCTATGGCGTGGATATCTCGGAAGAAGTCCTGGCGCTTAAGAATGAAATCCCCATGGCCCCCCTCTCAGATGAACTCATGAGCCCGGCAGCAAAAATATTCATGAACAGCGCGCTGGAATTGGGGTATGACTGCCGAAAACTGGATAAATTCATTTATCAGGACAAGTGCCGGACAAGCTGTCAGTTGTGCTCTTATGGGTGCCCGCACGGGGCCAAGTGGAATGCACGCAATTTTATGGATGATGCCCTGGAAAACGGCGCCAAAATGATAAACCGGGCCAAAGTAAAAAAGGTGATCGTAGAAAATAATAAAGCCATCGGCGTTGAATATAAGCACAAAAGAGAGGTCAAAAAGGTTTTTGCACCGCAAATCATTGTTGCCGGCGGCGGTATCGGGTCGCCGGTCATCCTTCGGAAAAGCGGTATCCCGGGCGTGGGGTACGATTTTTTCTTTGATCCCCTGCGATTCGTGCTCGGAAAGGTGAGTGGCGTAAACGAGGGGAAAGGAATTCCCATGAGCGCCGGCGTTCACTTCAAAGAGGACGGCATTGTGATGACCGATTTCAATATGCCGCATTTACTGAAAATTATCTTTGATCTCGAAGCATTCAAACTCAAGCAGGCCTTTTCCTACAAAAATGTCGTTCCCATCATGATCAAGGTCCGGGACGGGCTT
>JAUXCK010000232.1 GCA_030618925.1 Desulfobacteraceae bacterium | reverse complement strand
CTTCCTAAGACCGCTTGGCCTCCGACTTTCACCCTCTTTGTTGCCGCCAACTTCCCTGGCATGATACACAAGCTCTGACCCTTCATCATAGTGCGACACCCGCATGGGGCGATGCAATTTTTCAGCATTAAATTTTTGTTCGAGCTGCCTGCATATATCAACAGAGTATTCGTCCGTCATTCATTCCTCCGAACCGTTTCACGGGTGATGATTAAAATAAAAATTAAATTATTACAGAGAATTGGGGCTTAAGTAATGCTAAGCAAGAATTCGGCTGGTGTCGGATCTATTATATCTAAGAATGCCGGGTTCCGCAACCCATGATATTTTCCTTTAATTATTAGTTGACGCCTGATAAGATGCGTCTAAATCGGATTTATGACGCGCGCCGTTGTTGGGTTTCGCTTCGCTCTACCCAACCTGATAAATAAGGGTTTTTGTTCAGGCACCAGTTACGGAATTTGAGAGGATCGAGGGTGAATCTGTGAAATTTTTAAAATTTTTTTCAGGCAAGACACCGGAAGCACATGAAGAAAAGGCAGATGCTTTTTTCAACGCCGAAGCATACGGTCCAGCAAAGATTGAGTATGAAAAGGCTTTGGACAAGCTTGAAAAAAAAGGCGCGGATGATGTGGTTTACATAAAGCAGATCGAACATAAACGGTATCAGAGCATGGAAGCACTGGCCCTTGAGCATATGCGGCATGGAGAGGCGCTGATAGAAACCCGAAACCCGGAAGAAGCAGAAGAGCTGTTAAACCTGGCACTGGAATTGACAAAGAATGATGCGCTCATCCAGGAGGTGAACGAAAAGCTTCAGGAGATCTCCAGTCAATATTTGGTATTGGAAACCGGAGTATTGCCTGAAATCAGCGACCTTCAGGAAGAAGTGGACGTACCGGACCCCCGCGGATCAGATGAGGAGGTTTTGAGTGCTTTGTTTGAATCACTGTCTGAGGAAGAGCAGGCGGCTTACCGCAGCTACGGGAAAGCATTTGAAGAAGGGTATATGGCATTGAATCAGGGTGATTTTAAGACTTCGGTTGAAAAATTATCACTGGCCATGGAAGACAATTCTTCTTCGAAAACTTATATACCCCTTGAATTGGCGACAGCACACATGAATCTCGGGAATGCAGATGAGGCGCAGTCCTTGCTGGAGAATTTTTTAAGCAATCATCCAGAGTCCTTAAAAGCCTATCACCTGCTGTGTGACATTTTTTGGGAGAAGAATGAATTCGATCGCGCCTGGCAGCTGCTCCTTTCCTGTAAACGGGATTTGTCAGATTCATTACAGATTTTTCTGCTCAAAGGGGAGACGCTGTTTCTGGCCGGAAAACCCCATGAAGCGGAATCGGTTTATCTTGAATATCTAAACACAAACGGCTGGGATGAACATATCGCCCAATCTCTTGGAAAAACATATGAGGCACTTGGATTAAATGACAAGGCACGTGAATTGTATGAAGAGATTATCGGCGCATGCCAGGGCTGCGGAAGTCGAATCGATCCTTATGTCAAACAAAGATATGCAGACACCAGTCTCGAGACAGGTCAGCATTCAATAAAAATCTTAGAGATTTACTTTGACCTGGTTCATGAAGATCCGGATAACCGGTCGGATTATTATCAGAAGATCAGCAGAATCTATACACTGCAGGGAAATAAGAAGGAGGCCCGGCGGTATCTGGCAATGGCAGATGAGTTTAAAAAGCCACAAGCGGGATAATGGTATGCGAAAAGAACCGGTTCTTGTCACAGGGGCGACCGGATATGTGGGAGGGCGCCTGGTCAAACTGCTGCTAAAGTCCGGATACAGGGTCAGGGCTGCTATACGATCTTTGGAGAAATTCAGGGCACGTTATGGCAGCAGTGGTCCCAATCTTGAATCCGTTCAGGTGAATTTGTTTGATTCGGCCTCCATTGCCCAGGCTGCCGAGGGATGCTTTGCGGCCTATTACCTGGTTCACTCTTTAGAAGACCGAAAAAATTTTCCTTCTCTTGAAAAGCAGTCTGCTTTGAACATGGCCAAAGCCGCAGAATCAGCAGGTTTAGAGCAAATCATCTATCTTGGCGGACTGGGGGTCAAAGGGTCTCCACTCAGCAAACATCTTTCCTCAAGGGTGGCCGTGGGCGAGGTTCTGAAGAGCGGCAAGGTGCCGGTCACCATTCTTCGGGCAGCGGTGATTCTGGGGTCAGGAAGTGCTTCTTTTGAAATTCTTCGTTATATTGCAGACCGGCTACCCCTGCTCCCTATGCCGCGGATAAGGGATATCCGATGTCAGCCCATCTGTATCCGAAACGTGCTGGGATATCTTCTTGGCTGCCTTCAGGCGGATGAAACCACCGGGCAGATATATGATATTGGCGGCCCGGATATTATCACCTATTACGACTTGATCACAATTTACTGCAAACAGGCCGGGCTCAGGACACGCCGCATCATAGAGCTTCCCTTTTTGACACTTGGGATGGCAGCGTACATGGTCAGCCTGATCATACCGGTTCCCGCACCTGTCGCTCGGGCACTTATAAAGGGACTGAAAAATGAGGTTGTCTGCAGGGAAAATCGCATAAGAGAGATCATCCCCCAGGACCTGATGTCGGTTGAGGCAGCCATCTGCAGGGCCCTGGAAAAAATTGACCAGCAAATCGTGGACACCACCTATCTTGATGCTGGGAAAGTTGTCCACCCTGAATGGGCAGACAGTGGAGACGCACCCTATTCAGGGGGGGCTGTTTTGGGCTGTTCTTACAGGATACACATCAAGGCCCCGCCCAACCATATCTGGGAACCCATCAAAGAGATCGGTGGAGAGACCGGATGGTATTTTGGCGGATCTCTCTGGTGGTTGAGAGGGCTAATGGACAAGATTTTGGGTGGAGTGGGGACCCAGCGGGGCAGACGGCATCCCACCAAGATTGCTGTGGGCGATATTCTGGATTGCTGGCGTGTACTTGATGTGAACCCGCTGAAACGGATGCTGCTGGTTGCGGAAATGAAACTGCCCGGAGAGGCGATACTTGAATTTCTTCTCGCATCGCCCGAAGAGGGTGAAACCCTCCTTACCATGAACGCCAGATTCCTGTCCCGGGGGCTCGCAGGCCTTTTGTACTGGTATGCCATCTATCCCTTACACGGCTATGTGTTTAAGGGAATGCTTCAAAATATAGCAAGGGCGTGCAATGCCCCAATTGCATTTGGTCCTTATAAAGTGGTGGAAACATAGGGTCTCACATCTAAGCAGCAGTTATCCCATATATACGGAAAGCGCGTCATTTCTGGCATTCGCATATTGTATGGTGACCTGAACGATATCCTGAGGCTTCAGTGTCGTGACTGCCGGTTGGCTCAGCCTGCATTCGATCATATACTTCACAAGAAGCACTATGGTGGTGTCCCGCCGTTTTTCCAGAACAATCGCTCCCTCTTTTTTTCCGATCTGACCCTCCATGAATTTTAACAGCCAGTACCGCTGGCGCGCAAACTGGATCTTTGCCACATTCCTTAACGGTTCCTCAAGGGTATGAATAATAAACATGATTTCTTTTTTAGTATACGGTTTTTCCATGCCCAATACTGCGCGTATCTGGCGCTGAGTAACAAGATCAAAATATTTCCGGATAGGGGAAGTGGCCGTCACATAAGCAGAAAGGCCCAGTCCTGAGTGAGGTTCGGGTTTCATGCCCAGGACGACACGGCTCAGGTGCCTTCTTTGCATCCAATTTTGGAAAAGAGTGCCCCCGTCCTCCTTTATCAGCCTGTTTTTCGGTTCGGGCTGAGCTCTGAAAATTGCCGGCATGTCATTGTCTCCCAGGAATCCGGCCATGAGCCCATTGGCCAGAATCATCATTTCCGACACGATCATTCGCCCGGGAGTTTCCCTGTCCGTCCGATGGATGACGACCTCTTTGCTGTCGTTTAATTCCGTGTATATTTCCGGCAGGTTGATATTAACGGCACCGGATTTCAGTCGTTTTTCTTGAAAAACGCCGGCAAACTCCTGGAGAATTTTTATCTTCTCGTCAGTTTTGGCCATTTCATCAGCTTGAGAGTAGGTCAACCGGTGTGTAACATTTATGAGACTGGGAAATATTTCATGGTCGATGATTCCCCCAAACCGGTCTAATGAGATAAAAAGACTGATGGCCGGTCGCTCGGAACCCGTTTTCAGGCTGCAGAGGTCCTCGGCAAGACGGGGAGGCAGCATGGAGATATTTTTGTCAGGCATATAGATGGAACTTCCCCGTCTCAAGGCTTCCTGATCGACAATACCGCCCCTGGGGACAGACTGGCCCACATCAACAATATGAACGCCAAGGCGATACGTGTTTCCGGTCTTTTCAAAGCTCAACGCATCGTCAAAATCAAGGGTTTGGGGGCCATCGATTGTCATGAGGGGAAGTTCTGTAAGGTCCCGTCGATTTCCGTTGCTGCTGATCCCCTCAGAAAAAGATTCGGCCTGGTGTATCACCTCATCCGGGAAAGACGTGGGGATTTCATGTCTCAGCAGGTCGACATTCTCATCTTTTTCCCACACGCCCAGCTTGATCAGGAACTGCGGGATATTGACATCTGCGTTTAATCCGGCATGGCTGAGCATGTCCTTGCCAAGGCGATAATGAGGACTTTCTGTTTCAAAAAGGTAATAGGATTGGACGATGTCAATATATTCCCTGGTATCATCTGATAATGGCTGTGGATCGGATCCGCTCATGGCGTGTCTTAACCAGTCACTGCCGGCCTTTATGACTTTCTTCTCATGTTCAGCTTTTCTTATTTGGGCAAGATTTCTTTCAACCTGTATTTCAGAATACGGCAGGAACCGGTTGTGATCGAATTTGAAATATAATCTGTTATTAAAAAATGCCCTTACAACAGCGGCACCATGATCCGGGGTGATAGGGGGTGAAAAAGAGAAGGCTGTCATGGTATCAAGGTCAATCCATTCCGCTTCGGTATGCAGAACATCCCATAATGCCTTGATATCAATTTTATTCATCAGGGATTTCCTGAGGGCGGCATTTTTTTTTAATGACCCTACCAGTTTATCCCTTCCAATGGTTAATGCCAGACGGTCTTTGGATTTATGGGAGAGGCGTGTGGCGGCCAGATTGACTTCACGATTCCCTTCGGTCAGCAGCCGCAGTCGTTGCTTTTTGATGTCTAAAATCACCGAACAGACGATTTTTTGATTCTCAATATATTCAACGATGTTTCCTGGTTCCATAACCATCCACGATAGCAATCGACCTCGTGAAAGTCAATCAAATGATAGTTAGTGCCCATCAAAAGAAATGAGTGTGCGCGCATAATGTT
>JAUXCK010000187.1 GCA_030618925.1 Desulfobacteraceae bacterium | reverse complement strand
TGTTTTACCGGCCCCATTTGCACCGATCAGGGTGACAACTTCACCCTTGCTGACATGCAGGGATACATTTTTCAACACGTGAACCAGACCGTAATAGCTGTTGACATTGACAAGACGAAGCATAAGAAACGCTATCCTACTCCCCGAGATACGCTGTAATCACATCCGGATTGACTTGAACCTCGGCCGGTGTTCCCCGGGCGATGTGTTTTCCAAAATTGATGACCGATACGGTATCGGAAATGTCCATGACCAGCTCCATGTCATGCTCCACAAGCACCACTGTAATTCCCATTTCCTTGATCTTGCTGATCAATTCGCCCATGGCAACGGTTTCGCGTGCGTTCAGGCCGGACGCCGGTTCATCAAAAAGAAGAAGGTTAGGCTCCATGGCGAGTGCCCGGGCTGTTTCAAGCATCCGCTGACTGCCAAGGGGAAGGCTCCCGGCAGATCGCCCGGCCTCTTCAGCCATCCCCACAAATGACAACCATTTTTCTGCATCACAGCTGATTTTTTTTTCCTCTTTCCGAAAAAACGGAGGGAGGAGTGATGAGCGCAGCAGTCCTGAATGGGACCGCAGGTGTCGACCGACCATGACATTTTCAAGAACCGTCATATCGGAAAAAATTTGAACGTTTTGAAAGGTTCGTGCAATGCCCAATGCCGCCACCCTGTACGGCTTTTTCCCGTTTACTGCTCTGCCGTCATATTTTATTATCCCGCCGGACGGTTTTAGATAGCCGGTAATAAGATTGAAAATGGTGGTTTTCCCGGCGCCGTTCGGGCCGATGATGGATGTAATTGTTCCCCGCCTGACCGACAGATTCAAATCATCAACAGCCACCACACCGCCAAAAACTTTGCGAAGATTTATGAGTTCCAAATGGTTTTTGCTCATATTAACCCGTTATCAGGTGCCGGCGGAATCCTGATGTCTCTTTATGTTTATCATCCCGCCAACACCCCCCGCCAACCTGCCCAATCCGTCTATCAAGCCTTCCGGCAAAAAAAGCATGATGAGAAGAAGAATGCTTCCATGGATAAGGGTATTATAATCCTCATTGTATTCCAGACCGACAGCTTGAAAAGATTCCGTCAAAAACGATAAAAACTCCGGCAGCAATGACAGGAGAATCGCACCAATCACCGCTCCCCAGACCTTGTGCATTCCGCCCACGGCAACCATGGTTAAAAGGAGCACTGAATGCATCATGCTGAATGGACCCGGATCTATATAATTCACATAATAGGCATAAAGGCTTCCGGCAATGGAGGAATATACGGCGCTTAAGACAAAAATCTGTATCTTGTAAAAAGGGGTGTCCACGCCCACGGATTCCGCCGCATCTTCACTGCCGTGGATGGCGCGCAGTCCTCTTCCCACGCGGGAATGGATCAGATTCAGCCCGAAATACAATCCAATCCCCACAATAGCCCAGCTGAAATAAAAAAACCGCTTGTCCGTGTCCAGTACCAGTCCGAACAGGCTGATGGCCGGAATATCGCTCAAACCGGCCGGCCCGCCTGTAAAATCAACGGCTGCCACAGCAACAATATATAAAATTGTACCAAACCCGAATGTCGCCATGGCAAGGTAGTGCCCCTTGAGCCTTAATGCAGGCACCCCGATCAAAAGGGCGATGAGCACCACCAGTACAACCCCCGCCCCCATGGCCATCCAGGGCGACCATCCCATTTCCACCGTCAAATACCCGGATGCGTAGGCCCCCACCCCGACAAAGGCGGCATGGCCGATTGAAATCTGCCCGGCATACCCCAGTAAAAGGCTGAGACCGATACATGCCAGACAGTTGAAGGCTGCAAATACAAGGACGCTGATATAATAGTCGTTGGTGATCAGAAAAGGAATCGTGAGCACCACCGCAAAAAAAACACACAGCCCGATATAGTCTTGTCTTCCCATAGGGTCTAAAACTCTTTTAGCTTCGACGCTTCCGAACTTCCGAAAATACCGCTTGGACGGATAAATAAAACAATTAACAGAATCAATAATGCAATGGCATCCATATAATGGGAGGAAATGTAGCCGGCGCCCAGCGCTTCAATCACCCCCAGCAATATTCCGGCGACCAGCCCCCCCAGGCTGTTTCCCAGGCCGCCGACCACCGCGGTGCCGAACCCTTTTATGGCCAGCATTGTTCCCCGTCCGAAATCCATCTGGATGATGGGGGTGATGATGATACCGGCAACAGCACCGATCCCTGCCGACAACGCAAAGGAGAGCATCACCATTTTCCTGTCGTTAATTCCCATAAGACGTGCAGCGTCCCTGTTTATGGCGCAGGCACGCATGCATTTTCCGGTCATTGTAAAATTAAAAAACAACATAAAACCAATGACGATCAAGATAAGGATGCCGATGATCCAGAGGGTCTGCGGCAGAATTGTTGCGCCCAGGATCTCGAAAGTTTCATCGCTTGAGAAATGGCGCATGTAATGGGACTCTTTTCCCCATAAAATCATGGCGCTCCCCTCGAGGATGATCGATACGGCGATGGTAATAATAATAAGCCGGAGAACGGTAGGATTTTTGACAGGGTTTATGGTAAACCGCTCCATGAGGATCCCCACGGCCATGACGAAAAGCACTGTTATCAAAAAGGCAAAAGGGATGGAAAAAGTAAACCCCATGGTCAGGGTCACCATCATCAAACCGCCCAGGACCACGAACTCTCCCTGGGCAAAATTGATGATACCTGTCGCATTGTAGATAATATTAAACCCCATGGCCACCAATGCGTAGATGCTTCCCCTCTGAAGGCCCATAAAAATAAACTGGAGAAGATCCGTGAAACCACCGCCTGAATCCATAAGCAACCCGTTTTTAGAAAAGTGGGGGCAATCGCCCCCACTTTCATCGTAACATTAATCCGGAAATTAATCCTCGAGGACAACAAACTCGCCGTTTTTGACCGTTATCATTTCAAACGCAGTTTTATCCAGGCCGTTGTGATCTTCAGCAGAAAACTGAAAAATCCCGCCGGTGCCGACAAAACGGGCCTTTTCGATGTGATCCCTGATCTTTGCCGGGTCATCACCCACCTCTTTAAGCGCATTGATAACAAGCCAGATCGCGTCATATGCATGACCGCCGAAAGTACTGGCTGTCTCATTATATTTGGCCTCATATTTGGTCTTGTAATCAAGCAGAAGCGCTTTCTGCGGGTTGTCATCCGAAAGCGTGTTCACAGCCAGAAGACGGCCTGCCGGGAAGATAATACCTTCAGCAGCTACGCCGGCAGCCTTGGCATATTTCACATTCCCGAAACCGTGGCTCTGGTAGAGCTGAATGGTCATTTTCAGCTGACGCATATTCTTGGGCACAATAGACTGGGCCGGAACAATGGACCAGTTGACCACTGCTTTTGCGCCGGCATTTCTGATCTTGACCAGCTGGGCCGTCATATCCGTATCCGAAGGCCCATAGGTCTCATCGGCAACAATTTTAATGCCGTACTCACCTGCAATCAATTTCAATTGATTGCGGCCGGCGTTTCCAAATCCGGTTGTGCCTGAAATGATCCCGATGTCTTTGATGCCATTTTTTGTCATGTGATCATAAATTCTGCGGACCGCATCACTGTCCTTCTGGGGTGTCTTGAAAATCCATTTCCGCTCTGCTGCGGGCATGACAATTTTCTCAGACGCAGCACAGGATATCATGGGTATCTCTGCTTTCTGGGCTTCCTTCAAGGCCGCCATACTTGACCCGCTTCGGGAAGGACCCACAATGGCGCACACCTTATTTTTCTTGACCAGTTTTTTGACCGCATTCACCGCCCGGGTATTGTCCCCCTGGGTATCCTCGACAAATAATACAAGTTTGTGCCCGTTAATCCCGCCGGCATCGTTAATTTGTTGTTCAATCATCTTTACAGAGTTCCGCTCGGGCTCACCCAGAAGTGACGCAAACTTGCCGGTGACAGAAAAAAAGGCCCCCACACGATACTCCTTTGGCTCTGCATAAAGGTTTGATGCCAATAATAAGACAACAACAGATACTGCCGCACATAAAAATCTCCTTTTCATGATCCAGTTCCTCCCTTGCATTTTAAAAAATTAATAATAAACCTCAGGCTTTGAACGACCAAGCCGCAACACTCCACAACATATCCGGACACCTGACCGGTTTCCAGCCATAGTGAGAAGTGACACCCCTTCCTATACATAACCCACCCGGAATCATCAACCCGTCATCTTTCTGTCATCATTATAAATATATTAATCCGGTAACTAAATAGTTGAAATCCGTCATGCCGGACTTGATCCGAAATAGCGAAGCGGCGGAATAGCGCAGCGACGGCATCCAGTAATACCGCTGGATCCCGGCTTTCGCCGGGATGACAAGTGTTAGGTATTTATCCGGCGGTTTAATATATTCAGGTCGATGTGTCAGGCCGTATTCCTACAGATTTAATACCTCGCTGCTTTTAAGAATACTTACCCCATGGGCGGAAAGTGCTTCTATTGCTTTGTTCAGATCATCAAACCGCAGAATCAATACGGCGTTTTCTCTTATGCTCCCGGTGGGCCCATAGATATATTCCACATTCAATTCGGCTTCCTCGATGAAACCCAGAAGGTTTGCCAGTGCACCCGGTTTATCAGGAATTTCCACGGCAATGACTTCTGTCAGGCTCACGGTAAAGCCGCGGTCTTTCAAGACCTCCCTGGCCCCCGCCGTATCGTTGACAATCATCCTGACGATACCGAAATCCGACGTGTCGGCCAATGATATGGCACGAATATTTATGCCCATATCCCCCAAAGAGGAAGCAAGGCTTGCCAGCCGGCCGGCTTTATTCTCAAGAAACACTGAAATCTGTTCTATCTTCATGGTTCCTCCCCTTAAAAAATTTAAAATTGTGTCTGGATTTTGTATCTATACCGGGAAAGGCAGGGCCTGTAATCCCGCCGTTTCGTCAAGTCCGAACATTATATTCATATTCTGGACGGCCTGCCCTGCAGCGCCCTTTACCAGGTTGTCTATTGCAGAGATTAAAATAAGCCGCTGTGTGCCGGGATCGACTTTAAACCCCATATCGCAATAATTCGTCCCCCGCACATGAGATATGTCCGGGTATCGGTTGTCCTCATGCAACCGAATAAAAGGACGGCCGGCATAGAAAGCCGCCAGGCACTCCCGAATATCGTCCTGCCCGGCGCCCTGTACCGGATCCGCGTAAATGGTGGTGAGCATTCCACGGGTGACAGGTATAAGGTGAGGCACAAAGGTTAAATGGATGGATTCACCTGTGGCGATGCTCAGGGTCTCTTCCATCTCGGGTGTGTGTCTGTGAGCACCTATCTTATAGGCTTTACATGCCTCATTCACCTCACAAAAATGAGTCGTCAATGACGCGGAACGCCCTGCCCCGCTAACCCCTGATTTTGAATCGGCAATGATCGAATGCGGATTGATGAGTCCCTTTTTCAGCAATGGCACAAGCGGCAAAAGGACACTCGTTGGATAACACCCTGGATTACCCACCAGGCTCGCCTGCTGGATATCATTGAAATTGACCTCAGACAGTCCATATACGGATTGTTCACATAGATCAACGGCAGTGTGCGGCTGATAAAACAGCTCATAGGTCGACAGGTCTTTGAACCTGAAATCTGCTGAAAGATCTATTACTTTTTTCCCTGCCGCCAATAATTCCGGCACAAAAGCCATTGGCAACTGATGCGGCAGCGCTGTAAAAACAACGTCTGTCCCGCTTGAGAAGCGGTCAACCGAATATTCCTCACAATTCAGGTCGACCCGTCCTGTCAAGGCCGGGTAAATGTCGGCAAAAGGAATCCCGGCATACTGCCGCGATGTGATAACCGAAAGGGACACTTCCGGATGCCCGGATAATATCCGGACAAGTTCAGCACCGGCATATCCTGTTGCGCCGATAATTCCTGCTCTAATCATAGATCACCCCGGTCACGGCTGTGCATTCCGTCTCCTGCCACTGATTCTGCAAGGCACACTCAAGGGTTGTGCAATAATGCGTATGATACATTAATGCATGGTAATAACAAAAAAATAAAACTTTTATCAAAGCCTGCCACCATTTTCAAGGGGTGTTTTTTGTAAGGATGCAATTAAAACCGCCGCTCCTCCCCAAATCCCGATCTTAATCGTAATCTTAATCGTAAT
>JAUXCK010000015.1 GCA_030618925.1 Desulfobacteraceae bacterium | reverse complement strand
TGAACCGATATTTTTCATCCTATCCCTATCATTCCCGCCTGGACGGGATTGCCAACTACATTTAAGGGCGAATGTCGAATGTCGAACACCGAATATCGAATGACGAAGGGTGGTATCGCTGCGCTCTGTCAATTATATAAACCATACATCAGAGTTAAATCTATGATTGCTGAATAGTTGATCAGGGCAGGCCCCCGTGCCTACCCGCTTTCCCCCGAAAGTTTTTTTACCTCATCCGACAGAAGGATCCTGCAGTATCGGCAGAGTTGATTTGATTTTCGATCCACATCCTCTATGCTGCGGCAGTAGTGCATGATACATACCGGATCCTTGCAGTGACGGAGATTAAACGTATGACCCAGTTCATGAACAGCTTCCTTGGCGACTCTGGCAACCAGGGCGTCCATGGGGTTGATCGGTGAAAGGCCTTCTTGTAATCGACAGGTTGATATAATACAGGCTTTCCCGCCCAGTTGTGCTTCTCCGTATACATATGTGAGAATGGGGATAAAAAGATCCTCACTGGTGACAGCCAGGAGCTTGAGTGCCTCTGCGGGCATGGTATTGGCGAAGGTTTCCAGAATGGCGGTAGACAGATACTGATGACGCTTGGGATCAAAAGCAAAAGCAATATCCTCTATAATGGGTATAATTTCGGTTGAGCAGCCGAATATTTCGCTGATGTCGCTTCTGACCTTTGTCAGCGGGACACTATCAAAATCACCAATGGGGGAAATCACGATGGTATGTCGGGATAGGGGGCTCAAGTTTATTTTTGAATGCTGTAGAGTTTAATTTTTTTATACAGTGTGGACCGGTCAATACCCAGAATTTTAGCGCTTTTGGAAATATTCCATTTGTTCTCATGGAGTGTCCGGGCAATGTGGTCCTTTTCAATTTCTTTCAAGGATGCACTCATGGGGTGTCCCTTACGATCAGATCGAAAAAGGGGGAGATTTTCTGGCAGGATACTGCGGGTTTTGCCAATAACAACTGCCCTTTCAATGGCATTTTCCAGCTCCCTGACGTTTCCGGGCCATTCATAAAGCATTAGTTCGTCCATGGCTTCCCTGCTGATTTTATCGACCGATTTTTTTGTTTCCTGAGAAAAGCGGTTTAGGAAATGTTCTGCAAGAAGCGGAATATCATCTTTTCGTTTTCTCAAAGGCGGCATGTCGAGGGTGATAACATTCAGCCGATAGTAAAGATCTTTGCGAAATATACCGCTTGTAATGGCTTCTTCAAGATTTCTGTTGGTTGCTGCAATGACACGGAAATCAGCATTGATGGGCTGTGTGCCCCCGACCCGGTAAAAAACATGCTCTTCAAGAACCCGCAGGAGATCAATTTGCATGCGCATACTGATTTCACCGATCTCATCGAGGAAAATGGTCCCCCCGTGGGCCATCTCCAGCCGGCCTTTTTTTGTTTCCTTGGCATCTGTAAACGCGCCTTTCTGGTGCCCGAAGAGCTCACTTTCCATGAGATGCTCGGGGATGGCCCCGCAGTTGACAACCACAAACGGACCTTCCTTTAAGGCGCTGCACGTGTGGATTGCCTTGGCAGCCAGCCCTTTTCCGGTTCCGGTTTCCCCGGTGATGAGGACAGTGGAATCTACCGGTGCAACATCCTGGATCAGGTCAAAAACTTCCTGCATGGGACCTGACTGACCGATCATGCTTTCAAACCGTGAGCGATCCTTCTGTTGTGTCCTTAAATAGAGATTTTCCCGGGCCTGAGATTGGTGGTGAATAATTTTATTGATCAGCACCCCGAGTTCCTCAGGATCAAACGGTTTGAGCAGATAGTCATATGCCCCTGTTTTAATGGCCTCTATGGCCGTTGGAATAGAACCATAGGCAGTGATCATGACGACTTCCACATCCTGATCATCTTCTTTTACCTTTTGCAGGACCTGGAGTCCGTTCATCCCCTCCATTTTAATATCCACCAGGAGGATATCAAAATGTGTATGCTTCACTTTGTCGAGGGCCTCTTCACCGCTGGCAGCTGTTTCAATATGGTGCCCGTCCCGCTCGAGCCATCCGGCCAGGGATTCTCTCATGATGAGTTCATCATCAACGATCAGGATTTTCGTACTGCCCATGCAACCCTCCGTTTGAATCAGTGGTTATGGATGATGGATTTAGGGGGAGGTTAATCGTAAACGTCGTGCCCTTTTTAGTCGAGGATTTTACATTAATCATCCCTCCGTGCTCCTCAATAATGCCATATGCAACAGATAAACCAAGGCCGACGCCCTTTCCTTTTTTCTTGGTGGTAAAAAAGGGTTCAAACAGCTTGTCCATATTTTCCTGCGGGATCCCTGTGCCCGTATCCTTGAAAACAGCTGTGACGGCGCCATTTTTCAATGAGTGCCGGGTTTCAATTCGCAGGATACCGCCACCTGCCGCCTCAATGGCTTCGGCTGCATTTGAGACGATATTCATAAAGACCTGGAGCAGTTGATCCTCTGTCCCGACAAGATCCGGAAGATCCGGGGCCAATTTTTTTTCAATTTTAGCGCCTTCGATTTTCAGAAGATTTGAGCTCAGAATAAGTGTTTTTTCAATTAGCTGGTTCAGGTTGATTTTTTTCAGTTCCATCCTGGATTGTCTGGAGAATGCGAGTAGGTTTGAGACAATCCTGCTGGTCCGCCGGGTCTCTGTTTCCATGAGATCCAGATATTGTGCAAACTGGTTTAATTCTTTTTCATTTAAACTGTCTTCTTCCAGGATTCGCTTGATCAGCATGATCATGTTTAAAATACCCGCAATGGGGTTGTTGATTTCGTGGACCACAGATGCGGATAGTTTTCCAAGGGATGCCATTTTATCCTGATGCAGAAGTTTTGTATGGGTTTCCTTCAGCTGCCGGGTTCGCTCCTCGACCATATGTTCCAGACGGCCGGTGATCTCTTCTTCTTTTTGTTTGTGTTGCGTAATATCCCGGCTGATATGGATAAATTTGGAAATTTTCCCGTCCTTTTCCCAAATGGGATATATGTTCACCTCATAATAGCGTTTTTCGTCATCAGGAAGCAGCCGGGTTTGGACCTGACGGTATTGGCTTCTGTTCCTGATCACACCGTTCAGCGGGCAGTCAATCCGGCTTTCTTCACAGGGGTGGTCCAGTTTGTGATACACCTCATAACATTTACGGCCAATGGTTTCTTCACGCGTAAACCCCATCTTTTGTAAAAAAGCTTCATTCACCTCTGTAATTTCCATGTCAGGCGTTATCACCAGGATGAAGTCCCGTATGCCATTGATGAGGGTTTCCATTTCCGTGGTGTGTTCCCTGAGTTTGCGCTCTTCAAGGCCGATGGCGGTCCATAAAATTTCAAATGTGGTATAGGAAACCAGGCGGATGTGACCGGGCTTTGTGGCCAGAACATCTTCAAGGATGTTTGTTTCCGGGGTGAGCAGGATGATCAGCTGGATATTATAATCAGGGGCATAAAATTTATGATAGTCTGTCTCTGTCCTGAGCCGCCTTTTTTTTGCAAAGGCCATCCCGGGCGTTTTGGGGTCCGGGTCTGCCACTGCAATGATTTCAGCATGAATTCGCCTGTGGTAATCTATGGTTGATTTTTTTAAAAATTCCAAGCAGATAGGTCCGCCGCCAATTAGACCAATGTTGATGAGTTTGGGTTTTTGGGTTGACATAGAGGGGATTCCCCTGCCGAAATAATTCTTAATCTTAATCGTACTCTTAATCATAATCTCGAAACCTGGTGTGTGCCAGATAAAAGAGAGATTAGAATTTAAGTTCTGCACCAATTCAAGGGTGTGAAACCTGGATTACGATTACGATTAGGACTATTTGGCATCAAAAATAATGGTTTCGTTGTTCCGAAGCCAAGTAACCCATGCCCTTTGGGCCAGGGTCTTTATTTTTTTTGAAAAACAGGCGAAAGCAGGATAAGCGTACCATGGGGCGGATGCTGTTTCAAGGCAATTTTTAATCCCCCGGAAAGGCATAATACCACAGTATCTTTTTGAATGTTATCAGTACAGAATTAAATTGGGGTTGACAAAATTGATAGATGAAGTGTAAAAACCATGAAATCAAACATGGTACAATGTAGTATATGAACTCGGCTTTGCAACCACATTTTCAGAAGATATATGGAGGGTGTATGACCAAGAAAGTCAGCGGTTCTGTTATGGTTGTCGGTGGCGGTATCTCAGGAATGCAGGCATCGCTTGATCTGGCCAATTCCGGTTATTATGTGTATCTCCTCGAAAGTTCATCCGCCATCGGCGGCTTGATGTCTCAGCTGGATAAAACCTTTCCGACCAACGACTGCTCCATGTGAATTATCTCACCGAAACTGGTCGAGGTCGGCCGGCATTTGAACATCCAACTCTTAACCAATACCGACATTATTGCCCTCGAAGGCGGGCCGGGTCATTTTAAAGCCCGGGTCAATCAGAAGGCCCGTTATGTGGATCTCGAAAAGTGCACGAGCTGCGGTGAATGCAGCAAGGTCTGTCCTGTGGAACTCCCCAATGAGTATGATGAAGGGTTGTCCGCTAAAAAAGCAGTTTATAAAAGATACGCCCAGGCGATACCCGGGGCGTTTGCCATAGACAAGGCTGATAAAGCGCCCTGCCGTCTGGCCTGCCCGGCCGGGCTTAATGTTCAAGGCTATGTCCAAATGGTGAAACAGGGGAATTATGAGAAAGCCCTGAACATCATTATGGAAGAACTCCCCCTTCCCGGCGTACTTGGAAGGATATGCCCCCATGGCTGTGAAGACGCCTGCCGGCGGTGTGATGTTGATGACCCTGTTGCCATCCGGGACCTCAAACGCCTGGCAGCCGATCGCTTTGACCCCAGGGATGTTAAGATTGAGTGCCCGGCACCCCGGGAAGAGAAAGTGGCCATCATTGGATCCGGACCGGCCGGGCTGTCTGCGGCGTATCATTTGGCGCGGAAAGGGATTCTCTCCACTATTTTTGAAGCCCTGCCCGAGGCCGGCGGAATGCTCAGGGTGGGAATTCCCGACCACCGGCTTCCCAGAAAGATTCTTGATCAGGAGATCGAGTTGATCACCAATCTTGGGGTGGAGATAAAGACCAATACGCCCCTGGGTCCCGAATTGACCATTGATACGCTGTTTGGCCGGGGCTACAAAGCAGTATATATTGCCCTTGGCGCGCACAGGGGAATTGATCTGGGCATACCGGGCGAAAAAGCAGAAGGTGTCCGGCAGGGGGTTGATTTTCTGAAAGAGGTAAACCTGACTGGAAAAGCAGGGGTGGGAAAGAAGATCGGGATTATCGGCGGCGGGAATGTGGCCATCGATGTATCTCGTTCAGCGATTCGTCTGGGGGCGGATGAAGTTCATATCATCTACCGGCGAAGCCGGGCCGAAATGCCGGCCTGGGAAGAAGAAATCCAGGCGGCCGAGGTGGAAGGCGTCACCATAACATACCTGTCTGCCCCACAGGAGATACTGACGGAAGATGGGAAAGTCGTCGGGGTGCGGTGTATCCGCATGGAATTGAGTGAACCGGATTCATCCGGACGCAAAAGGCCGATCCCGGTGCCCGGAAGTGAATATGATATTGAGATTGATCAGCTTATCCCGGCCATCGGACAGAGACCGGATCTTGCCGCTCTGGAGGAGATTGCAGGGTTAAGTTTCTCGCGATGGGGAACCGTTGAGGTCGATGAAGTCACTTATGCGACGAATTATGACGGGGTCTTTGCGGGGGGAGATCTTCAGACCGGTCCATGGGTCGCCATTGGGGCGATCGCTGCCGGCCGGGAGGCGGCTGAGTCCATGGCGCGATATATTGACGGCCGGGATATGGCCGAAGGCCGTGAACCCGTGGTCAGTGAAAATCCGGTGTACCGCCCTGTACCGGAAGATCAGGTCAAGCAGGCGAGGGCACCGATGCCGGCGCTTGCCATAGATCAGCGAAAGGACACTTTTAAAGAAGTGGAGCTGGGATACGACGAGGATTCAGGACAGTATGAAGCAGATCGCTGTCTCAACTGCGGTTACTGCTGCGAGTGTCTTCAGTGTGTTGATGCGTGCCTGGCAGATGCCATTGATCACAGCCAGGCGTCTATTGAAAAAGATATTGAAGTGGGGTCGGTCATTTTGTGTCCGGGAAGTGAGCCCTATGACCCTTCCGGGCTGGACGAATTTTATCATTATAAAACCAACCCGAACGTTCTTACCAGTCTTGAGTTTGAAAGGATTCTCAGTGCCTCAGGTCCCACGATGGGACATCTGACGCGGCCGTCAGACCATAAGGAGCCTGAAAAAATTGCATGGCTTCAATGTGTCGGCTCACGGGATAATAATCAGTGCGGCAATGGGTATTGTTCGTCAGTCTGCTGCATGTATGCAGTCAAAGACGCTATGATTGCCAAAGAGCATGCCGGAGGTGATCTCGATTGTGTGATTTTTAATATGGATATTCGCACCTTTGGTAAGGATTATGAAAAATATTATCTGCGGGCCAGAGATAAGGTAGGGGTCAGGTTTGCCAAGGCAAGGATTCACACCATAGACGAAATTCGAGAAACCGGAGATCTTCGAATCCGGTATGCGGACGAATCCGGAAAGATGTGCGAAGAAATTTTTGATATGGTTGTTCTTTCTGTCGGCCTTCAGATTTCAGGGTCCACCGTCGATCTGGCCAAAAGGCTGGATCTGGAATTACGGAAGTATCATTTTGCGAAAACGTCGCCTTTCATCCCGGTTGAGACATCAAGGCCGGGTGTGTATGTCTGCGGCGTATTCCAGGGACCCAAGGACATTCCGAGTTCTGTTACCGAAGCAAGTGCGGCGGCCGCTTTGGCAGGAAGCGAACTGGCTGAAGCCCGGGGTACGTGTGTAAAAACCGTTGAAGTGCCGGAGGAGATTGACCTGACCGAAGCAGAACCGCGTGTCGGCGTTTTTGTCTGCAACTGCGGGATAAATATTGCCGGTATTGTGGACGTGAATATTGTTGAGGAATATGCCAGGACCCTTCCCCATGTGGCTTACAGCACCCAAAACCTGTTTACCTGTTCCCAGGATTCACAGGATCAGATGAAGGATCTGATTAAAGAGCACAGTCTAAACAGGATTGTTGTGGCCGCCTGCACACCCAAAACCCATGAAGGCATTTTTATGGATACCCTGGAAGCGTGCGGCATCAATAAATATTTGTTTGAGATGGCCAATATCCGCAACCAGAATTCATGGACCCATTTTGACGAACCGGACCAAGCCACTGAAAAGGCAAAAGACCTGCTTCGAATGGCTGTGGCCCGGGCCATCACCCTGAGCCCCCTTCATGAGAAAAAAATACCGGTGACGCGGCGGGCCCTGATTGTCGGCGGCGGTGTTGCCGGGATGAATGCTGCGCTGTGTCTGGCGGACCAGGGGATTGAAACCGTCCTGGTTGAAAAGGAAGCTCAGCTTGGTGGAATGGCGGCAAATCTTACCGAAACTATTGATGGGGACAAGATAGATACCTATCTGGCGGAGTTGATTCGCAAGGTCACCACCCAAAAGAATATACAGGTGCTGACCCAGTCTCTTATCGTGGGATTTTCAGGCTTCAAGGGGAATTTTACCACAGAGGTCCTGGTGGGGCCCGGTCTGTATGAACGGAAAATCGATCACGGTGTTGTCATCCTGGCCACCGGAGCCAGGGAGTACCAACCCGCTGAATTTCTTTACGGTCAGGACGAAAGAGTAACGACACAGGTCGAACTGAGCCATCGACTCGACGAAACAGGGGCGGCTGATTTGGATCGGGTGGTGATGATTCAGTGTGTGGGGTCTCGAAACGAAGAAAATCCAAATTGTTCAAGGATCTGCTGCCAGGCTGCAGTAAAGAATGCACTGCACATTAAAAAGCTCAATCCGGACGCTGATGTTTTTGTCCTGTACCGGGATTTGCGTACCTATGGTTTTTTAGAAGATTATTATACAGAGGCAAGGCGGCAGGGTATTATTTTTTTCAGATATGAGGCAGATCATCCACCTGTTGTGACGTCGGAGGAAGGGGCGCTTTTCGTCACCTTTAGAGATCATGTGCTTGGACGGGATATCAAGGCCGGCACCGACCTTCTTGCTTTAAGCTGCGGTATTACTGCCGAAGATACAGAGGAACTCTCCTCCATAATGAAGCTTGGACGCAATGCCGAAGGGTTCTTTATGGAGGCCCATGTCAAATTAAGGCCGGTTGATATGGCGACCGAGGGAATCTTTGTCTGTGGAACGGCTCACAGCCCTCAGCTTATTCCCGAGTCAATCTCCCAGGCCTTTGCCGCAGCGTCAAAGGCTGTTACGTTCCTTTCCCAGCCCCATTTGACGTTATCGGCTGTAACGGCCGTTGTTGAAGGAGATCGATGTGCCTCCTGCCTGATCTGTGTCCGTTCCTGCCCATACGGGGTGCCCCGGATCAATGAAGACGGGGTGAGTCAAATTGATGAGGCTTTATGCCACGGTTGCGGGTTATGTGCGGCGGAATGCCCGGCAAAAGCGATTGAACTGAACTGGTATGAAGACACTCAGATATTAAGCAAGGTTGAAGCCTTGCTGGAAGGGGTTCTATAATGAATGACTTTCAGCCGATCATTATATCTTTTTGCTGCAATTTCTGAGGGTATACTGCTGCGGACCTGGCAGGTTCGATGCGGTTGAGTTACCCGGTCAATATTAAAATTGTGAGGGTGCCTTGTACTGGAAAGGTGGATATCATTCATATCCTCAGGGCTTTTGAAAAAGGGGCGGACGGGGTTTATCTTGTCGGCTGTATGGAAGGCGATTGTCATTTTAACCAGGGAAATTTCAGGGCCCGAAAACGGGTCGAGCAGGCACAGAAGATTCTTGACACAATTGACATTGGCGGAGAGCGGGTTCAGATGTATAATCTTTCTTCAAGTGAAGGCCCGCTTTTTGCAAAATATGCTGAAGAAATGGATAAACGGATTCGGGATCTTGGACCGAATCCCATTAAACTGGCAAAAAAGAAGAAGGCGGCTTGAACTCCAAACCTGCAACCAAATTTTAATGGGGGCACCATTTATGATTGTTGCTGACAAAAAACCGATTGAAGAGATTATTGAGACGATAAAGGAGTATACCAACATTCTACTGCTGGGCTGCAACGAGTGTGTCACAGTTTGTGAGGCCGGCGGGAAAAAGGAAGTCGAAATTCTGGCTTCGGCGTTGAGAATGTACTTCCTCAACAAGGGAAAAGAGGTTCATATTGATGAGATCACCCTGGAGAGACAGTGTGACCATGAGTACCTCGAAGAGATCCGTGACCGGATGGATCAATACGAGGCCGTTGTCTCTCTGGCGTGTGGTGTGGGGGTCCAGTTTATGGCTGAAAAATATCAGTCAACACCCATTTACCCCGGGGTGAACACCTGTTTTCTTGGTGTGACGGAACAGCGGGGTGTATGGTCGGAGCGATGTCAGGCCTGCGGGCAATGCGTTCTGGCACTTACGGCTGGCATCTGCCCAATCTCACGATGCGCCAAGCGCATCCTGAATGGTCCCTGCGGGGGGTCGACAAAAGGCAAGTGTGAGATCGATAAGGATCTTGAGTGTGCGTGGCAGCTGATTATCGATCGTCTTAAGGCCCTGGATCGGCTTGATGATTATGAGACACTTTTTTCAATTAAGGACTGGTCCTCTGACAGAGCCGGGGGACCCAGAAAAGTGGTCAGGGAGGATGTGCAGGAATGAATGTAAACACACCGAGTAAACTTGAAAGAATTCTTGCCGGCGGCCACCTTGCCGTAACATCTGAATGTGGTCCACCCCGGGGCAGTGATCCAAAGGCGATTACCGAAAAGGCCGGGATCATTAAAGGTCATGTGGATGCAATAAACATTACCGACAATCAAACCTCAGTCACCCGTTTAAGCAGCCTTGCGGCCTGCATTCATCTCAAGCTGATGGGGGTGGAGCCGGTCCTTCAGATGGTGACCCGTGATCGAAACAGGATCGCTTTACAGAGTGATATTCTGGGCGCAGCTTCCTTTGATATCCATAATATTCTCTGCCTTTCCGGAGACCATCAGAGTTTTGGCGATTGCGCCACAGGACAAAATGTTCACGATCTGGACTCCATGCAACTGATCCAGACCGTGAGACAGATGCGGGATGAAGGCAAATTTCTTGGCGGTGATGACATTAAACGAGTGCCCCGGATGTTTGTTGGGGCAGCAGCCAATCCTTTTGCCGATCCGTTTGAGATCCGGGTGCCCCGTTTGGCCAAAAAGGTGGCTGCCGGGGTTGAATTTATCCAGACCCAGTGCATTTATAATCTGGATCGGTTTGAGGAATGGATGAAACTGGCCAGGGACAGGGGGCTTCATGAGCGTGTGAGTATCCTGGCAGGGGTCACACCCTTCAAGTCGGTCGGGATGGCACGGTATATGAAAAACAGGGTGCCGGGAATGGATGTTCCTGATGAGGTGGTCAAACGCATGGCAGTTACGCCCAAGGAGAAACAGGCGCAAGAGGGCATCGATATCTGTGTTGAATCAATCCAGCGTCTCAAGGAGGTGGAAGGGGTCCGCGGATTTCATATAATGGCCATTGAATGGGAGGAAAAAGTGCCTGAGATAGTGGAAAGAGCAGGACTGTTTCCAAGGCCCGAGGCTTAAACGCAAGGGAGTGCTTGACATCTCTAAGGTCTATGGATATAAAAAATAGACTTGTCGAAGGTCCAAATTTTTCAGGGCGACTCAAAGTCGAACGCTTTGGGGGTTTTTTATAAAGGAGGCACTTATGAGTGAGAAAAAAAGAGTTCTCGTGGTGGATGATGAACCTGATTTTGCATCAATTGTTCAAGCGAATCTAAAAAAAGAAGGCTTTGAAGTGGAGGTCGCTTACGATGGCAACGAGGCCCTTGAAAAGGTGAAGGCCAATCCTCCGGATGCCATTGTCCTTGATGTGATGATGCCTGAAAAGGATGGGTATGAGGTATGTGCAGAATTAAAAAAAGATGAAAAATATCAGGATATTCCAATTGTTATGCTGACAGCTGTCGCAGACCACGTCGGTTCTACTCGTTATTCCCATGCCGATGGGATGAGTATGGAGGCGGATGATTATTTGCCCAAACCGGCTTCTGCAGAGGAAATTTCAGAAAGCGTTAAACGGCTGGTTGAATAGTATATAAACCTTCCCAGGTCCACAACCTGCAATCCAAAAGCCATACAGGCATGGCCGGGCATGAAAATTTTCTGCATTTTAGGGGATGAACGGGCTTTTCGATCAAAATCACCCATTATTTTTTCCAGGATTTTAAAACGGGTCGGCATCCGGGGAATGTATGTTCCTTTTAAGGTGGATCCCGGACAGATCGGCCCGGCCATGCAGAGCCTCAGGGTTTTAAATATTGATGGCGCAAACATAACAGTCCCTTATAAAGAAGCAGTCATACCCCACCTCGATATTCTTTCCGAAGGCGCAAACATCATCGGTGCAATAAATACGATTGTTCGAAATGGAAATGAATTGAAAGGCTATAATACCAATGCCATCGGGTTTATGGATGCCCTGGAAGAGGTCGGATTCGATGTGGCTGGGAAAAAAGCGCTTGTTTTCGGCACAGGCGGCATTGCCAAGGCAGTGGCTTTTATTTTTAACTGGCTCAGGGCGGAGTCGATTCTAATTGCCGGCAGAAATGAAGGCAATATTCAAAACCTTGTCAATCGGATTGGGGGAGAACCCATACACATTGATTCCTTGAAGGACCGCTCGGTTTCAGCAGATATCATTATCAATGCCACATCGGTTTCCAGCCATGATGAAGCGCCTGAACTGGCCGCACTCATCGATGGTCTTGATGTGCGGGAGTGCGAACTGGTACTGGATGTCAATTATGGCCGTCGAACAAATTTCTGGCAGGATATGGCAGATGCCAGGGGGATTCGGTTCATGGATGGGCTTTCCACACTGGCCCATCAGGCAAGGCGCTGCTTTTCATTATGGACCAGAATTGATGTCGAGCCCGAAGAGTTCAAAAAGGCCCTTGAGGAGGAAGTGTGAATGCAAGCTGATTCAGAAAAATCATATCTGCTCAAAGCCATTAATGCCTCTGACAGCAAGCTTCTTGTCATATCTACTGATTTTACGATTCTTGCTGCGAATCAATATACCAAAAGTGTTAATAACAGAGATCTGATCGGGGAAAAATGCCATCAGCTATTATACGAGAACCCGACCCCTTGTGAAAATTGCCCTGCAGAAAATGTTCTCAGGACAGGGAAACCTGTTTTGCGGGATATACTTGGCAGAGCATATCACCCGGAATGGATTTCATGCCGTTATTCATATCCCATCCGGTCTGGAAAAGAAATTGAAGCACTCGTCATCCTTGAATTCGAACGTCCGTCCAGTGAAGAAATGGAGGAAAAACTGGGTCGAACCAATGCATTTTTGCGCAATTTGCTGCTCAGTTCGGTGGATGCAGTGATTGCAGCGGACAAGACTGGCAAGGTTCTCATTTTTAACGATGCAGCTGCCGAGTTCACCGGCTACAGCGTTGAAGAGGCATTGGCGCATCTGGATATCCGGGATGTTTATCCAGAAGACGGTGCAAGGGATATCATGCAGAAACTTCGCAGCGAGGACTATGGGGGAAAGGGAAAATTGAAATCATTTCAGGTGGATGCAATTCAAAAAGATCAATCCAGAGTACCCATCAGCCTGAACGCGGCCATTGTATATGAAGGAGATAAAGAAGTCGCATCTATTGGTTTTTTCCATGACCTGCGGGAGGAGCTCCGGATGAAATCTGAGCTCGAAGAAACACAGATCCAGCTCTTGCAGGCAGAAAAAATGTCTTCCCTTGGGAAGCTTTCTGCCGGTGTTGCTCACCAGTTGAACAACCCACTGGGGGGGATCACTTTGTTCGCAAAGCTTATCCTTGAGGAATACGATCTGGAGGATGGGGTTAAGGACGATATCAATCGTATTTTACAGGATGCCCAGAGATGCCGGGATACTGTGAAGGAACTGCTGGAGTTTTCCAGACAGACCAGCTATATCGTCAGGCCACATGATTTAAATGAAGCGGTTTCAAGGACGCTTTTTCTGCTTGAAAATCAGACGCTTTTTCAAAATATTGAAATAGAAAGAGATCTTGCTGAAGGCCTCCCTAAGATACCGGTTAACATTCAGCAGATGAATCATGTGTTCATGAATATCATCCTGAATGCGGCCCAGGCCATGGAGGGTAAAGGGGAACTTATCGTGCAGACCCGTCTTTCTGCAGACAACGAAAATATTATTATTGAAATTTCTGATACCGGTCCGGGGATTCCGAAAGAAAATCTTAAGCATATCTTTGAACCCTTTTTTACCACCAAAGAAGAGGGGGAGGGTACCGGGCTGGGACTCAGCATGGTATATGGAATTATTGAAGATCATGGGGGCAGAATATCGGTCAGAAGCACGCCGGGTGAAGGGACCTGCATTATCATGGAGCTCCCATTAAAAACAAACTACGATGAGGAAAATGACAGTGGAGAATGAATTCGACGCCACACAGGTTTTGATTATTGATGATGAACAAAGCCTCCGGGACGGTGCCGAAAGGATCCTTATAAGAATGGGATGCACGGTTCTAAAGGCAAGCCGGGGCGATAAGGGCCTTGACATCATTGAAAAAGAGCCCGTTGCCATTGTCCTTTTGGACATGAAGATGCCCGGGATGGACGGGATGGAGGTTCTCGGACGGATTATGGAAATGGGCCTGGGGATCCTCGTGATTGTGATTACCGGATATGCCACAGTTGAAACAGCCATAGAGGCCATGAAAAAGGGCGCTTATGATTTTATTCCCAAACCCTATGAGCCGGACCAGCTTCGAATCGTTGTCAACCGTGCCCGTGAAAAACTGCAGCTTTCAATGGAAGCCGAGAAACTTGAAGCGGAACGGAGAAGAACGCTGGCAGACCTTCATATGGAACAGAGCCGCGTTCACACCATTGTTGAATCTCTGCCAAACGGTGTTATCGTGACCGATACCGACGGCAAGGTGGTGTTGATAAATCCTGCATTTCGACAACACCTGGGCCTTTCCGATGCGATCGGCCCTGGAAACCGGATAGAAGACTTTGTGACCGATAAAGGGCTTTGCACGCTTGTGATGGACATCTCCAGGGGAAAACATGTGGATTTTGATGATATCCCCTCCTATGAACTCGATCTTCCAAACGGTAAATTCCTTTTGGCAAGAGGCCGGCCTGTTCTGGGAGAGAGGAGGCAGTGTCTGGGGGCGGTATTGAATATTATGGATATTTCCGCGATGAAGGCATTGGATCAGCTCAAATCCGAGTTTGTGGCCAAGGTTTCCCATGAACTCAGATCCCCGCTTTCCACGATCCATGAGCAGCTGTCACTGGTTTTGAGCGATATGGCGGAGGAGTCGGAAGAAGTGGCGACTGAAAATGATCAATACATCCTCTCACGGGCAAAGGAAAAAACAAATGGGCTGATATCAACCATCGGTGATCTGCTGGACCTTTCACGCATTGAAGCCGGGATTGCGGCAAAGGAGGTAAGACCGGTTCAAGTCGGCGAGTTGCTGAAAAATATTGTTGATTTCCTTGAAGTCCGGGCAAGCGCCAAGGGACAGACCCTGGTCCTGGAAACCCCGGATAAAGCGTTGCCTGAAGTCATGGCCGACCCAATGGCCCTTGAGAGCGTTTTTGGAAACCTCATCACCAATGCCATCAATTATACTCAGGATGGGGGAGAGATCAGGGCAAGTGTGAATCAATCCGGATCAAATTTGCGGATTGTTATTCAGGACAATGGATACGGGATAGAAGCAAAACACATGGATAAGATTTTTGATAGATTTTACAGGGTTAAAACCGACAAGACAAGATACATTACCGGTACGGGACTGGGGCTTCCAATTGTTAAAGGCATCGTTGATTCAATGGGTGGTTTTATCGATGTGGAGAGCGAATCAGGCCAGGGTACGACCTTTATCGTTATTTTACCGGTGAAACGTTAATCATGACAACTTTTTTTGACATTGCGCCCCACCCCATCCCCCCAAACCACCCCGTGACACGTGGAGAAAAAATATTGCCGTATCCAGGTTATTTTTAGGTTTTAAGGGCGTTGCCGTTTAAAAATCATTTTTATATATTTTTTATTGAAATTCAGGTAGAAATTCTATTACGTTACCCTATTGCGAGGATCCGCATTTCAATCATCAGCAGGAGGAGCCCATGAAAGTT
>JAUXCK010000121.1 GCA_030618925.1 Desulfobacteraceae bacterium | reverse complement strand
GGCTGTTTTGGTCCAGACCAATATGGCCACACCGGCCATTGATGAATTTGGAAGTGAGTATTTAAAGGAAACATATTTAAAACCGGCAATTGCAGGAGATATGGTGGGGTCAATTGCAGTGACAGAGCCTGATGCCGGATCTGATGTGGCGGCGCTCAAGACCTATGCAAAAAGGGATGGGGATTCATATGTTATAGATGGCTCAAAAACATTTATTACCAATGGTACCCAAGCGGACTTTTTAACCCTGCTTGCCAGGACAAGTGATGAACCCGGTTATCATTCATTTGGTTTGTTTGTTGTGCCAACCGATCTGCCGGGATTTCATGTGAGCAAGAAACTGGATAAAATGGGGATGAGAAGCAGCGACACCGCCGAACTTTTTTTCGATAGTCTGCGAATTCCTGCCACACATCTCATTGGCGAGGCGGGGGAAGGATTTATTTATCAGATGAAGCAGTTTCAGCATGAACGGTTTTCCGCCCTGCCCGGGACGTATATTTCGGCGCAAATGGCAATCGACGAAACGGTTGAGTATTTAAAAAAACGGATTGTTTTTGGAAAACCATTGATCAAAAAACAGGTGCTTCAGCATCGACTTGCAGAATGGCTGGCTGAAATCGAGTGTATGCGTCAAATGACCTACCATATTGTTCGAATGAAAACAGCAGGCATGGAGTCCACCAAAGAGATATCCATGGCAAAGCTGGTGGGTGCTCAGTTGGTCAGTAAAGTAACAGATGGCTGCCTGCAGATGCATGGCGGGATGGGATATATGAATGAGATGCATATTTCAAGGGTATTCCGGGATTCCAGATTGCTGGCCATCGGCGGCGGCGCCAATGAGGTCATGTGCGACATTATTGCCAAACTTGAGGGGTTCTAATTCAGGAGGGGAGTCACCACGCCCTTGGGGGCGTGGTTTGTTTTGGTGAGAATAATGTTTGGAAAGTAAAGTTGCCCGTTTGGTATGTTGTCCAATAGATGGGCAACCAGAGGATATATGGTAAGGTTAAGATGTGGGGTTATTTTTTTCCGCCGGCAAGATAATTGTCCAGCAGGTTTTGATTGTCTTTTTCAGTGACGATGCCGGGGAGTTTCTCCAAAGCAAGGGCGATGGCTGCATCCACAAGCTCTGACCTGAATTCCTTTTGGGCCAGAAGGATCTGGCTGCCGGCACGCTTTTTGGCATTTTCCATCATCCGGCGGCCCTGCTCCCTGGCATCTTCTATGATTTGTTCCTTTTTTTTCTCTCCTTCCTCAAAAATTCTTTCTTTAATCCTTGTGATGTGCGCCTGTCCTGCTTCTGTCTTTTCAAGGGCGTCTCTTGCCCTGGCCTCTGCATTTTCTTTTTTATCTTCAAGGCGCTTGATATCTTTGGCGACCTCTTCTTTTCGGGATTTCAGAAAGTTCATCAACGGTGTTTTGCCAAATTTAATAAACAAAAAAACAAGAATGCCGAAATTGACCCATCTCATGATGATGTCATAGGGGCCGCGCCAGGAACTGCCATTCTCGGCAGCCATGGCGTTATTTCCTGTAAAGACAAAAAGCAGCAACCCTGAAAAAAGCACGCAGAAGAGGATGTGGGTTGATCGGTTCATGAAGAAAGCCTCCGATTCAGGACTTTTTCCATCATGCCGGTAACAAGGGCGTCGGCTTCAGCCTGGAGATGTTGCCTGGCTTCTGTTATTTTCGCCTTCACTTCCTCAAAATTCTTATTCTTTAAATCTGAAATCTCATTCCGTGCAGTTTGTTGAATTCCCGAGGCCTTGTTGACAGCCTGTCCTTCAACATCTTTTTTCAATGACAGGGCTTCCTGTCTGGCAGCAGATTCCTTTTCAGCGAGCTGATCTGTCAGGTGGACAATCTCTTTTTCAGCATTAATGATGTCCTGCCTGAGATCTTCCATATAATCTACCCGATCTTTCATGACCTTATTCAGCGGCCGGAACATAATCCGGTTGATGATAAACAAAAAGATCAAAAAGGATATCAACTGAACGATCATGGTTTCATTAATCGTAATGAGGGCTATATTGCTGATAATCTGCATTTACTTTTTCCAATAATGGCTTTGATCTCTAAACCCCGTATTTTTGATATGGGCGGGCAACCTTTTTTTCGCCACAGTTGAATCAACTGAAGGCACCCTTTTTACGGGGGGTCATTCGGGCCTAAACAACAAACAAAAGGAGCAAAGCGATAACCAGCGAATAGATTCCCGTAGATTCTGAAACCGCCTGGCCCACAAGCATGGTCCGGGTCAGCAAACCCGCCTCTTTTGGATTTTTCCCGATGGCTTCACACGCCTTTGCCGCGGCCATCCCTTCACCCACGCCGGGACCGATGGCACCCAGCCCCATGGCAAGTCCCGCACCCAAAAAACCGGCTGCTTTTACAAGGTCTGCACCTTCGATAGCCATATTATCCTCCTGATTCGTTTATTACGTTTATTATTGTTATAAAAAGTACTTAAATATATATTTAAACAACAAATATTAAAACAAGGGCCACCACCAGAGCGTAGATGCCGGTGGACTCAGACACTGCCTGTCCGACAAGCATCACCCGTGTGATGTCGGCAATGGCCTTTTCTTTTCTTGCAATCCACCGCACGGCATCCCGGGCAGTCAACCCTTCGCCGATACCCGGCCCGATTGCCCCGAGCCCCATGCATATTCCCGCTCCAAGAAGCGCCATGGCAGGCGCGAGGGCTTCGGTTGCCGGCACTATTTTGAATATCAGGATAAAACTGACGAGCAGCCCATAAATGGCGGTGGTCTGTGTCACTGCCTGACCGAGCAACATCACGTTGGTGACCGGTGAAACCGCTTCAGGCTGACGGGCAATACCCTCACACCCGGATTCAGCTGCCAGACCGCTGCCGATGCCCGCGCCAATCGCTCCAAGCCCGGATGCAAGGCCTGCCCCGATAATGGCTGCCCAGGTGGGCGAAACAGGCCGGCCGGTAAAGTCGGTGAACAAAAGAATAAAGGCCGTTACCAGCGCAAAGATGGCCGGGGTCTGACATACGGCGGAACCAATCAGCATATTGGTCGTCAACCGGCTGCCTGCCGCCGGCTGGTGGGCCAGGCCTTTGCAGGCGGCACCTGCCGGAAAACCCGCGCCAACACCCGCACCGATTGCCCCGAACCCCATACACAGGCCGGAAGAGATAAGGACATAAACCATCAACCAGGTGTCGGCAGAAAAATTCGAGAACAGCAGCAGCATGGCCACCACCAGGGCAAAAATAGAAGCGGATTCTGCAATGGCCTGGCCCATGAGCATGGATTTTAAGATGTCGCCGGACAAACTAGGATTCCTGGATATGGCGGTGCTTGCCTGGGAAGCGGTAAACCCCTCCCCTATGGCTGCGCCGATGGCACCCAGCCCCATGCAGAGACCACCGCCGGCAAAAGCTGCAATGGTTATCCAGGACTGAAGATCAAAATCCATAAGTTATCTCACCTTCAAAGAGATGTAAACGGTCGTCAGCATGGTAAATACAAATGCCTGGATTGTTCCCACAAAAAGGCCGAAGAAGATATTTAAAAAAGGCGGCAGTGCAATGCTGTACACAAGAAAAGACACCACCAGAATAATAATAGAGCCGCCCATGATATTGCCGAACAGGCGAAAAGAGATGGACACCACATTGGCCAGCTCCCCGATAATGTTGAGCGGGATCATGGGGATAAAAGGCTCGGTATACTCCTTGAGATAGTTTTTCAGGCCTTTCACACGAATCCCTTCAAAGTGGGCGATAAAAAATGTACCCATGAGACCTAGGCCCAGGGTTGTGTTCAGGTCCTTGGTGGGTTCCTCGAGGTGCGGGAGGATGCCCAGCCAGTTTGAAATGAGCAGAAACATGAAAAGAGCGCAGATCATCGGGCTGTACCTTTTGGCAAGCTCTTCGCCCAGAGACTCTTCGGCCAGATCGGAGAACGTTTTGATTAAAAGCTCTCCCACCACCTGAAACGGGCCCGGCAGGATGTTTTTCTTGAGGTTGATCAGAATACCGAAAGCGATCAGAATAAAGATAACGATCCAGGTCATCAATATAACCTCAAGGTTGAATGTTAAATCATGACCGAAAAACGGTATAATGAGTTGATGTATTTTTCCTAATTCCTGCATGGTCGCTTTTTTTACACCTGTTTTTGAAACCTGGAAAATATCAGGCTGAACAGATGATCAAACAAGATGATCATCTGAACCGAAAAAATGCCGGCTATGGCGGCAAAAAAATTATACTGTTCAAACTTGATGGCCACAACAATCGGTACGGCCAGTAACAGATACCTGAAAAAGATGGACCCCAGAGCGGCGAAAAATGTTTTGCCCTTGGATCTGTTCATCCGTATCGGCAGGGTCTCACCCATGATAATAAAATTCAAAATGCTGAAAAGGGTACCGAGGATCAGCCCTTTGCAGATCGGGGTCAATCCCGCCAGATAACAGATAAATCCCACAATAATTGAAAATATCAATGCCCGGGAGCAGTATTTTTTCTGGGTTTCCCTAATCGTTTTCATGAGCTGCACTGTCGTCGCTACGGTCTGAGTCTGTAATCTTGATAATCTGGCGATAGACGACATTGGCGCCGCCAATGACGCCCAGCAACGTAAAAATTGTTAAAAAGATGCCTTTTGTGCCGAGCCAGTCGTCTATCAGCTTCCCTATAAAAAAACAAAGGATAATGCAACCGGCCATGGTCAGGCCGATCTGCATGATGATGTGAGAGCTCTCTGCCCAAACACGGTTATTTTTATAATTGAAAGGCTTCATTTTTTTCAATCTGCTATCAAATAACCTATTGATAAGATATTTTATTTTTGGACAAGGACCGCTCAAAAAAAACAAACTTTTATCTAACAAATATTATAAGCAAAGGTCAAGAGAAGAAATTATTTTTTTCCATCGCGGTTTATTTTTCTGGCAGGTCTCAAGGGGGTGCAATTAAATCCATCTGAACAGGGCATGTTGAAAATAATATTGTAATGGGTTTTGATGCATTGTACTGTTTGCCAAAGAAGGAGGCGCTGTTAACCGAAAATGTCAGGGAATTCAAATATGAGCGATATGTCTGTGACCATCCTCGGTTCCGGGACCTGTGTGCCTTCGCTTCGCCGCAGCGCCTGTTCGCTTTTAATACATGTCGGCCATACAAAGCTGCTGTTTGATTCCGGTCCCGGCACCATGCGACGGCTCCTTGAAACCGGCACACGCATTTTTGACATTTCTTTTATTTTTTACAGTCATCTGCATCCGGATCATACCAGTGAACTGGTGCCATTTTTGTTTGCAAACAAATATCCGGATCATACCCTCAGGAAGGACATGATAACGATTATTGCCGGGAAAGGATTTTCCGCCTTTTTTACCGGGCTCGAAAAGCTTTATGGGGAATGGATTCAGCTCGGGCCGGCATTGATGAAAATTATTGAACTTGATAATTCAAGAAGAGATCGTCTTCAATTTAGCGATTTTTCGGTGGCATCAATACCGGTTGAGCACATGGATCTCAGCCTTGCATACAAAATTACCAGTCCGGAAGGAAAAACCGTGGTCTATTCCGGTGACACGGATGTCAGCGAAAATCTAATTGAATTGTCGCAAGATGCGGATATCCTGGTGTGTGAATCGGCCCTTCCGGATGATTTAAAGGTGCCGGGGCATCTTACCCCCTCGCTGGCCGGGGACATCGCATCCCGGGCAAATGTCCGTACACTGGTGTTAACCCATTTTTATCCGGAGTGTGATACAGTCGATATGGTAAAGGAATGCCGAAAAACCTATAAAGGCAGGCTCTTCCTGGCTGAGGATTTGATGGAAATCAGGGTAGAGTGACCGGAAAGGACAAGTGAATGAAATATTATCCGGTATATCTTGATATACAAAACCGAAAATGTCTGGTTGTCGGGGGCGGGTCTGTGGGGACACGGAAAGTAAAATCACTCGTGAACTGCGGTGCAGCGGTGACAGTGATCAGTCTGACCCTGACCCGGGAACTTGCGGCAATGGCTGAATCTGGAATCATATCGGCGGAAAAACGACCCTTTCAACCCGGGGATCTTGACGGGGCGTTCCTGGTGATCGGTGCCACCAGCGATGTGGAACAGAATAAAAAAATAAGCAAAGAAGCCGGGCGGTTAAACATTATGTGCAATATTGCTGATTTTCCCGAAGCATGCAGTTTTATCCTGCCGTCTGTTCTGGGCCGGGGGGATTTGATGATTGCCATCTCTACTTCAGGTAAAAGTCCGGCCTTTGCCAAAAAATTGCGCAAGGATTTTGAAAAACAGTTCGGGGAGGAATATGCTGTATTTCTTGATTTAATGGGAGCGGTCCGCCAGACGCTTTTAAAAGAACAGCATGAACCCGAGGCCCACAAGCCTCTTTTCGAAAAACTGATTGAGGCAGGGCTGCCTGAAATGATCAGGGCAGATAAAAAGGACGCTATTAATGCTGTGCTGCTTGAGGTTTTGGGCAGCGGGTATACGTTTAATGAACTTCTGAACCCGGGTAAGGGGTCAGCAAAATGACGGCGGGTCAGGCATAACAGGGGGTGAGGTGTTCACCCACACACCCGGGCTGTCGGGTGGAGGGCATATTGAATGGAACTTCTGATTGTCATTTTATTTTATACAATGAGTTCAGCAGGGTATGTTATTTATTTTTTTAATCAGAAAGATTATTTTCAAAAAGCAGGATATACCCTTCTGTTAATAGGTTTTGTTTTCCATTGTGTTTCAATAGGATATGGGATTTTGACATCAGGGAAACTGCCTGCCGGGACGCTTCATGAGACCCTGTTCGTCGCTGGATGGGCCCTGGCCGGTGTTTTCCTGCTGCTGCGGTACAGGTTTCATCTTAAAATTCTCGGGATTGTTGCAGCCCCTTTATCCGCCGTCATCATGATCATCGTATTCCTGCTGCCGAACAGGCCGCAGGAGGCCGGCTCCCTGTTGAACAGTGTTTGGCTGGGGATTCATATTGTGACAGTGTTTGTCGGTGAGGCCTCATTTGCCCTGGCCTGTGGAACAGGCGCGCTCTATCTCGCCCAGGAGCGGGCCATAAAAACCAAGCGGCACAAGTTTTTTTATAAACGCCTTCCCTCTCTGGATCTCCTTGATTCCACCGGATATGCCTGTATCGTGGTCGGGTTTGCCCTGCTGACCATTGGGCTGATGACGGGGTTTGTTTATGCCAAATCGGTATGGGGCAGGTTCTGGGGATGGGATGTCAAAGAAATCTGGTCCGCCATATCATGGCTTTTGTACGCTGCATTGCTTCATCAACGGGTGGTGTTGGGGTGGCGCGGGCGGAGGGCTGCAGTGATGTCAATTATTGGATTTTTGGTTCTTTTATTTACTTTTCTTGGGGTTAATTTTTTAATGGAAAGTCATCACGGGGAATTTACCAGGTGGTGATGGTCAGCGGTTCGGGTTCCAGGAGTTTCGGATTTTTCTGCGTGTTCCGGGTTGGGTATTATGTCTGATATTGTATTGATAGGTCTAAATCATAAAACAGCGCCTGTTGCGCTCAGGGAACGCCTTGCCTTAAAAGTCGGATCGTAGCC
>JAUXCK010000367.1 GCA_030618925.1 Desulfobacteraceae bacterium | reverse complement strand
TATCTGCGAGTTCTGATTCAGGGCTTTGCCCAAAAATATCATCAGGAACAAGAACCACCGCCCCCCGGCCCTCCTCTCCCTTACCCCGTATACGCGGGAGGGAGTTGTGATCCCCGGGCGTATCTTTTAAAATAATTCTCCGGCCATCTCCATTTGTCAGCCCTTTTGTTCTCAGAGCCGGTGTTGTCATTCGAATCATCAATTTCTCACAGGATGAATGATAAAAATTGAGTCTCGAAATCGCTCTGGTCTGTGCCATTCTTCCAGCCCCCAGCAGGATCATTCTTGGCAACAGCCCGTAAAAAAAAACCGCCAGGCACAAAAACGGCCACCATGACACAAGGTTCTGCGTTGAAAGATGGTAAATTCCCTCCTTTAGTATAATTCGACTGCCCTCGATTTGTGCCAGTGTCGGATGGGCAATGGGGGGGGAAACAAACCACGACCACGGGAGTGCCATCATCCTTACCATGTCATAAACAGTTTGCGAACCCAGTTGAATCGTGGACTCCCATCCAAATGCGAGATCCCGGCTCGCGACCCGCAGCATTGTCGCAGCAAGGACGCCCAGGTTAAACCCGACACCTGCGGCTTGTGCCAGGATGAATATGGGCCAGTAAAAGGCTGAGCCATATACTGCTTTTTTCCCTTTTACCAAACCGATTGCCGCCCTGAGATTTATCCGGTTTTCTTCTGGAAAATTTTTTAAGACCTTGTCTTTGAAACCAAAAATGATGCGGGTTAACATCAAGCCAATAAATCTATAAACTATTGAAATTTCACCAAATATTTTGATATATCGTCGCAAGAAGGAAAACAGAATAAGGCCGAAAATCAATCCGGCCTGTCCGATGACAAAAATGCCCAGATAAACAGTTACATTTAAGGGCTTACTGCCGTGATATGTTAACAGGGAAAATGCCAGGCCTGCTCCGGAGACAAAGCCGATGGCCACAATTGCATAAAGTAGTACCGTATAAACTTCCTCAAATGCGGCACCCGGCAAAACCGCTTCCGGCCCCTGAGATGCTTTTGCCACGCGTCTGCGATGGTCTAACCAGAGCCTGATGATGTCTTCACGGAGATGAGAAAATCCGGCGGCATTTTCTTTTTCAATAATCGGTTTGATATTTTTTAAATAAATATTCCTGTCCGGATGGGGTTCATCAGCAATGTAAGGTCTTTTTTCATCGTCATGAAGGAAATACTCCAGATCGATCAGATCTTTAATTTGCCATTTTTTTTTCATGAATCAGCAATCCTTCATTTCCCGGGGCGATATACCATGGAATAGGCATCAAAATTTCAGCATCAGCCAAAAAATCGACCGCCCCAGGTCCACTATATTGCGATTTCTCTCCCCTCTCCATACCACAGCATGTGTTTTCTAAAAAATCCATGGGCCGGGCAATCCGGCCCCTTACGACCCATCTTTATTTCTCGAAAACAATGCCGACCCACCCCTTTTCACTTTCCCGCCACAAGGGTTTAAATGCGTGCTCCAAACCCTTTTGGAAAATTTTTTCCATTTCATGATCATAAATGCCGGAGACAACCACCCTGCCCCCGGGCCCCACCAGACTTGTCATTTGGGGAATCATATTCACCAGCGTCGGATACCTCAAGTTGGCCGTGATGAGCTCAAAACCGCCCGTTATATTTTCAAACTCTAAATCGCTGATGTCTATACGGTCTGACAGGCCATTCATCTGAACGTTCTCTCTTGCCTCTTTTCTCGCGCACGCCTCAAGGTCTATTCCAACGGCCTTATGGATTCCCAGCAGGACCGACGCAATGGCCAGCACACCCGAACCGGTTCCAATATCCAGGGACATTGACTTTTGATTCCGGCCCAACCGGTTAACCGGTTGCAGTGCAAATTCAATCCCCTTGATAGAAAGTCTCGTGGTGGGGTGCCGGCCCGTTCCAAAGGAAGCCCCGTGCATGAGTTCAATCTCTTTATCACCAGGCTGCTGAAATCCCTTTAACCCCGGCGGTTTCAGGACGACATGCGTTGATATGCGAACAGGTCTTTGAAAAGAAAGTTCCAAAAATGAACATCCGTGCTGATACGTGTACCCCAACTCTCCTCTTGACACCAGCCGCTTAATCGCGCACTTAAACTCTTTTCTCTGCGTCCTCCGGTCCCCAAATAAATTGGATACCCTGGATACATATTGTTCGATACGCCAGGAAGGCTGCCTTTCCTCGGAATCAGATATATATTTTAGAATCAGGTCTTCCAGTCCGTTTGACGATGCCTGCATGTCACCCGCAGTTCTCAAAAATGGTTTCCTTTTCACTTAAGCCGTTTATAAAGATTGATGCCCTTCTTTTTCCAACAACGCCCGGTACCAGCACGCAAAACCATACATCCCCTGATATCTTGTATCTTCATTTATGATGCCAAGGCAGATATCAAACGCACCCCTCGCATACTCATTGCTATATCCTTCCTGCGGCAGGCTCTGTAAAAATGATCGAATCAAGGCCTGGCTTGTACGCCTGGTTTTATCTCTCCTCATATCGATCGGGTCATTTGGTTTTTCAAACGGATTCCACTCTTTATACCCTTTTTTTAAAATATGCTTCTGCCGTTTCAGGGACATATTGTCAAACACTGCTTTTTTTTGTTTCTCGATATCGGATAGTGTCTCAGTCATCTGCCCCTCCCTGTTCATGTCTGATGTTTGCCGCCCCATTTTTCAGGCCAAAAAATCCTTCATCATAATTCGTCAGCATTGCCATGGAAACAGGTACCAGCATGTCCGCCATTTTGATATGCCGGGTGTTGATGGATGCCACAAACGCTTCCGATAGGGTATGCAGTTGTTTATAAAGGACATCCATATTGACTGTTGGATAGGATGTGCCCTCGCTGAACCCAGACAATCCGCATGTATGGCTCATGCCGCCGATGGCCGTTGGAATCCCGTACAGCCTGCAGGTAATCGGCCGGTTCTCATAAAGGTCACACTGGTCCGCCTTGTTCAATAAGGGGCACCGGACTCTTTCCGCACCGATTTCTGCCAAAATCTTTACTTCATTTTCCCCTTTTTCAAAGGACTTGTAGGCATTCCGCTTTACTTTATATATCATCCGGTCCGCCCTGTTCGCCCCTTCGATCATCTCCTCCCGCATTTTTCCCTTAAACTGCTTCCTGGCATG
>JAUXCK010000352.1 GCA_030618925.1 Desulfobacteraceae bacterium | reverse complement strand
TTTGGATAAAATGCAGGTATCGTCATTTTGCACAATGTTTGAACCACGATCACTTGAACGTTTTAATTATGTATTTATATCCTACAGCTAGCTTCTTCGAATATTGGTTTCTTGGAGTACACAACAGAATCAATACAGAATTAAACGTCATTGTGCTAGACGGCATAAGCTTACTAGGTGGACCTGGGGCACATATGGCCGAATTTTCTAGCATTGAATGTGAAGGAGGCTACACAATGTCAGAGAACGCAGCTATTCTACAGAAGTGTCAATTTACCATAGAAGAAATAACCGGCATAATCCGGCACCACATGGGCGACACACATCCGTTTAGCCAAACTATCGGGGTGCCTTGGCAGACGGGTCCAACGCTATTCTTCCATCATCTTCTTTATTTCGTCTTCCATCAAAGGAAGGACATCAAATAAGTCGCCTACAATGCCATAGTCGGCTTTTTGAAAAATGGGTGCTTCCTCATCCTTGTTTACGGCCACAAGAACCTTTGACGTCCGCATGCCGGCAAAATGCTGGATGGCGCCTGAAATGCCAAGCGCGATGTACAGGCTTGGATTGACGACCTTTCCCGTCTGCCCGACCTGCTGGGACACATCTGCAAATCCGGAATCAACCGCCGCCCGGGAAGCGCCGATGGCTGCACCAAGCACATCAGCGAGGGGTTCAAGCTTCATAAAATTTTCCGCGGATTTCATCCCGCGTCCGCCGCTGACAATCACATCTGCCTCGGTGAGGATGACCTTTTCTCCGCCCACCTTTACCAGTTCCCTGACCTTTGCTTTGGCTGCGGTGATAGTGGAGTCAACTTTTATCACATCACAGGAAGTGCCCTTCTCCTCTGCTGTCGGATAGGTATTGGGACGGACAGCAGCCATTGCCGGAACCGCAACGGCTTCGGTTACCGCATAACACTTTCCGGAGTAAACCGGTCGCCTGCACACAATCTTGCCGCCGATGACAGACACATCCACACAATCACTTGCCAGACCGGTTCCGAGCTTGACCGCCGCCCTTGGGGCCATGTCTTTTCCCCGTGCGGTCGCCCCCACAAGCACCAGTTCAGGATCCGCCACTCTGACGCAGGCCGCTACAGCCGCAGCATATGCATCAGGTGAATAGGCGTCAACCACATCTGCATCACACACATACACTTTTTCAGCCCCAAATCGCCCCAACCCGGCCGCCATCCCCTCAGAGCCCTTACCGATCAGACAGACACTTGTGCTTCCGCCAAGATCTTCCGTCATCTTTTTACCAAGCCAGAGAAGCTCCAGAGTCATCTTCCTCACTTTGCCATCCCTTGCTTCTGCCACGACAATGACGCCACTTGCCATTTTGATTGCCCCTATTTTTTTTATTGAAAAAAATTTATCAAATTACTTTTGCCTCTTCCCGCAACAGTCTGACAACTTCCTTTACCATAACTATCGTATCCTGGTCTTTGAAAATCCTGCCCGGCTCTTTTTCAGGCAAAGGCGCATATCCTGTCACTTTTATCTTGGCCCCCACCTCCCCTACCTCATCATGAGAAAGCCCCGTATCTTCCAGGCCAATGGTCTTTATCTCTTTTTTCCTGGCTTTCATGATGCCTGGCAATGCCGCATAACGGGCCTCATGGATGGGATCACCCCCCTGGACCACCACACCCTTATCAATGCTGATGACAACAGGAAAAGGAATCTCATAGGTCTCTTCACCACCCTCAATTTTCTTTTTAAGGACAGCGCTTTTCCCATCATCAGCCACGTTAATGAATGTACAGCCCGTGCACTGGGGCAGGTCAAGCAGCTCGGCGACCATAGAAGGAACCTGGGCCATATCCCAATCCGTCGCCTGCTTGCCGCAAAGAATAACATCAGGCTCAAGTTCTTTGAGTACGGCGGCCAGGCATTTTGCTTCACCGGTTGCATCAGACCCGATGAATGCCGGATCGTTGAGATGAATTCCCTTCTCAATCCCCATGGCCAGTGCGGTTCGAATGGCAGGGATCACCCGGTCCGGACCCATGGTCATCACCCAGGTGTCACCCCTAAACCGTTCGTTTAGCTGCACCCCGACTTCAACGGCAAACTCATCGTATGGATTCATGATCCACTTGAAACCCTGCTCATCGATGGTATTGCCCTTGATCTGTATCACGGCCTCAGTGGAAGGGGTTTGTTTCATGCACACTGCAATTTTCACTTCTGACTCCTTGTTTCAAAACGATTTCTAAAGTGTTTCCAAATCATACCAGTAACGGGCATTCTCCAGGGTTTTAAGCCCTTTGCCGCCCAGCCAGAGGCCAATCACCTTTTGGTCCCGCCAGTGTTTCTCGATATCGAATTCACGGGAATATCCGTATGACCCCATAAAATCCATAGCGCGACTGCAGGCTTTCTCAACAGCATTGTTCGCATACAAGGCCAGCCCTCTGGTTTTCAGAGCAAACCGCTCATCTGATGCCTCCCATTTTCGATATAGATCTGTTCGATCTATCTCCCGGGCATACGCCCACATCCAGGCGGATGTCGACTCTATGAGCATGGCGATGTCACACAGCATGTCTGCCACGATGCTATGTTCCTTGAGGGGTTTCCCGGCAATTGTCCTCTCCGTGGTCCACTTTTTGATGATCTCATACACGGCCTTCATCACCCCAAGAGACATGGCAGCCGACATGATGTTCCCGATGGTAAGATTTCTGCGCCAGCATTTGAAATCCTCCCCGGGTCCATGTGCCCGGTAAGCTGCCGGCACCCGGACATCATCAAACCAGATATCACAATTCATGTCCGCCGCCATACCGGCCTTGCGATACGGATTTCCCACCGTGATACCCTTTGTTTCTGCCGGAACCATGATCAGGGCAATATCGTTCAGGTCAGTAGAGCCTTTATTTGTCGTACAGACCACATTGTAAAGATCCGCGTTCGAATTCGACGGCCACAACTTATGGCCGTTGATGACCCAGTGATCCTCTTCAAGCCTTGCTGTTGTCTGAATGGTCCGGCCTTTCATCTGTCCATAATTTTCCACATCCGCACCGCCGGCCGGCTCGGTCATGGCAAAACATCCCATATACAACTCCCTGCCGCAAAATTTAGGACCGAACTCTTCCATCAGTTTCTCATTGCGGTAGGGGTTCAAGCAAATGGGCATGACGGCCCACATGCTGGTCAGGCATGCCATGCAAAAGCCGGAATCAATCCGGCTTATTTCCTCTCCCAGAACACACAGGAAAGTGATGGGATCAGGCAAATCCGATCCGCCGACTTCGGCCGGGAGCAGCGCGGCATTCAAACCGAGATCCACCAAAAGTTCCTTGAGCAGCGGCTTGATGATCTTATGTTCCTGCCAGTCTTCATCCACCTGCTGCCGGATGGGGAAGTACCTGTCTTCTCCCCACTTCCGGATAATGTTGCCCATGTCGGTCATGACATCTGGAACCCATTCATTCGGGCGAATAAAATCATCAATATTCACCATTTTATCTCCTTCCTTTCTCTTTTCGACTCTATTTTAACGATTTGGCCAGCACTGAAGCAATATCCGCAATCTGTATT